>NZ_JALNUM010000068.1:0-34270 GCF_026540795.1 Methylobacterium sp. GC_Met_2 | reverse complement strand
GGGGAGAAGTGTGAATCCGCTAGCCCGCTCGGGAGAGGGAGACGCGCGGATCCAGCCTCCCTAACCCCATCACAACATCACGCCTTCTCGGCGGTCTCGTCCGGCTCGAACAACTGCACCGGGTGGCCCGGCATGATCGTCGAGATCGCGTGCTTGTACACCAGCTGCGAATGACCATCGCGGCGCAGCAGCACGCAGAAGTTGTCAAACCACGTCACCACGCCCTGGAGCTTGACGCCGTTGACCAGGAAGATCGTCAGCGGGATCTTGTTCTTGCGGACATGATTGAGAAAAGTGTCCTGAAGGTTCTGTGCGCGTTCGCCCGCCATCTTCTTGGCCTTCTTGTTGTCCCGGCTCGCTCGGCCCGGGATGGGTATGCCGCGGGCCGGATCGTCCGATCACCCCGTCCGCAGCCGTGTATACAACATGACGTCGTCAAAGGGTGGGCGCAAGCAACCCCTATACCCAGGCGATCCGTAACGGATCGGCGCCGTCCTCAACGCGTCCCTTTGCCCTAAAGCATGGCCCCGGGCATTGGAATTGCGGCGCGGCGTCAAGGTCCGGGTTGTCCATGTCCGGGTTGTCCATCGCCCCGTTCCGAAAGCCGGCGATTTTGTTTCGGGAGGCGGCTTCGAGCCTTCGGTCCGGCGCGTGTGCATTCCGGACCGGGGCCCGCCCCGGCTCACGGGCCGATGCCGAGGGACTTCAACTTGCGGTGCAGGGCCGAGCGCTCCATGCCGATGAATTCGGCGGTGCGGGAGATGTTGCCCGAGAACCGCGCGATCTGCGCCACGAGGTACTCGCGCTCGAAGATCTCGCGGGCCTCCCGGAGCGCCAGGCTCATCAGCTTCTCGCCGCCCGCGCCGCCCGGCGTCGTCGGCACCAGCGCGCCGATCTCGGAGGGCAGCATCTCCGATGTGACCTCCTGCTCCGGGTCGGCCTGCGTGAGGATCATCAGCCGCTCGACGTTGTTCTTGAGCTGGCGGACGTTGCCCGGCCAGTTGTGCGACTGCAGCACCGCCATCGCGTCCTCGGCGATCCGGCGCTTGGGCAGGCCGGTCTGGGACGAGATGTTGTCCATGAAGAACTGGATCAGCTCGGGCACGTCCTCCCGGCGCTCCGACAGGGCCGGCACCCGGATCGGCACCACCGAGAGGCGGTGGAACAGGTCCTCGCGGAACCGGCCGGCGGCGATTTCCTCCTGGAGATCCCGGGAGGACGAGGAGATGATCCGGACATCGACATGGACCCGCGTCGTGCCGCCGACCCGCTGGAAGTTCTGGTCGACCAGCACGCGCAGGATCCGGTTCTGGGTCTCCCGCGGCATGTCGGCGACCTCGTCGAGGTAGAGGGTGCCGCCATGGGCCTCCTCCAGGGCGCCGACCCGGCGGCCGCTCTCGCCCTCGACGCCGAACAGCTCCGCCTCCATGGTCTCGGGCAGGATCGTGGCGGCGTTCAGGAGCACGAACGGGCCGTTCGACCGGGCCGAGGCCTTGTGCAGGCTGCGGGCGGCCAGCTCCTTGCCGGCGCCGAGCGCCCCGGTGATCATCACCCGGGCGTTGGTCGGCGCCACCCGGTCGAGGGTCTGGCGCAGCTGGTTGATCGCGAGCGAGCCGCCGACGATGCGGTTGGTGGTACCGGAGCGCGCCGTCAGGTCGCGGACCTCGCGCCGGAGCCGCGAGGCTTCCAGCGCCCGCTCGGCCACCAGGATCAGCCGGTCGGCCTTGAACGGCTTCTCGATGAAGTCGTAGGCGCCCGCCTTGATGGCCGAGACCGCGGTCTCGATGTTGCCGTGGCCCGAGATCATCACCACCGGCAGGTCGGGATTGGCGGCCTTGATCAGGTCGAGCACCTGCAGGCCGTCGAGCCGGGAGCCCTGCAGCCAGATGTCGAGGAAGACGAGGTGCGGCCGGCGCGCCTCGATGGCGGCCAGCGCCTCGTCCGAGCCGCCGGCCGTGCGGCAGCGGTGGCCCTCGTCGTCCAGGATGCCGGCGACGAGGTCGCGGATGTCGGCCTCGTCGTCGACGATCAGGATATCGGCGCTCATGCGTGCATCTCCGCGATCCGGGGGGCCGTCGGTGCGGCGCCCTTCTCCTCTGTCGTGACGGGACGGGTCTCGGGGGACGCCGACGGCTCGGGCCCGTGCTCGCGCGGGATCCGCATCCGCACCTGGCCGCCCCGGCCGGCGGGATTGTCGTTCAGTTCGATCCCGCCGCCGTGCTCCTCAAGCACCTTGCTCACGATGGCAAGCCCCAGACCGGTGCCGCCCTCGCGCGTCGTCATGTAGGGCTCCAGCAGCCGCTGGCGCCCCTCGGCGGGGAAACCCTTGCCGTTGTCGGTGACGGCGATCACCGCGAACCCGTCCTCGACGGCGAGGCTCAAGCCGATCTTGCCCTTGCCGAGCTCGGCCTCGGGCACCTCGGCCACCGCCTCGACGGCGTTCTTGAGGATGTTGGTGATCACTTGGCTGAGCAGCCTGATGTCGAAGGCCGCCACGATCTTTTCCGCGCTCCCCGCGCCGCCCTGGGCCGAGAACGCGAAGTCGATATCGGGGTGCGCCACGCGCATCATGAACAGGTTCTGCTTGGCGATCTCGGTCAGGTCGTTCGGCGCGATCGCGGGCTTGGGCATCCGCGCGAAGGCCGAGAACTCGTCGACCATGCGCTTGATCTCGTCCACCTGCCGTACGATCGTGGCGGTGCACTGGTCGAACACCTCCTTGTCGGTGGTGATGACCTTGCCGTATTTGCGCCGGATCCGCTCGGCCGAGAGCTGGATCGGGGTCAGGGGGTTCTTGATCTCGTGGGCGATGCGGCGCGCCACGTCGCCCCAGGCCGAGCTGCGCTGCGCCTGGACGAGGTCGGTGATGTCGTCGAGCGTCACCACCCAGCCGCGGGTCGACCCTTGCGCCTGCTCGCTCGTGACCCGCACCGTGATGGTGCGCTCGCCGCGCGACCGGGTGAGCTGGATCTGCTGCTGCTGCAGGCTGCGCGGGCGGGCCTCGCTCTCGGCGAGCACCGGGGCGAGTTCCGGCACCGCCTGGGCGAGGGACTGGCCGACCAGGGCATCGCTCGCCAGATCGAGCATCCGCTCAGCGGCCGGGTTGGCAATGGTGACGAAGCCCGCCGCGTCGAGGCCGATCACCCCGGGCGACACGCCTGAGAGCACGGCCTCGGTGAACCGGCGGCGGGTGTCGATCAGGTCGCTCGCCGCGATCAGGCCGGCATGCTGGCGGCGCAGCTCCTGGGTCATCTTGTTGAAGCTCTCGCCGAGATGGGCGAGGTCGCCGCTGGTCTTCTTGGTCGGCACCTGGGCATAGAAATTGCCCGACGCCACCTGATCGGCGGCGTTGATCAGCCGGCGGATCGGCGCCACGAACCGGTTGGCGAAGTTCATGCCGAACCACACCGCCGAGAGCAGCGCGATCAGCGCGATCAGCAGGAACACCGACGCGAAGGTGATCTGGATCGAGCGCCGGAGCGAATCGTAGGTCAGGTACTCGGCCGCCGCCGCCCGGGACACGCCGGGGAAATCGATGGCGAGCTGGCTCACCTCCCGCTGCACCATCAGCACGGCGTCGTCATAGGCCGGCATGCGCATCAGCGCGGCGAAGACCCGTCCCTCGGTCGGCAGCAGGCAGATCGGATCCGCGGAGGATGCCGCATCCTCGAAGGCCGCCGCCGAGGGCAGGCGGTTGGTCTTCAGCACGTCGATCTTGGCCCGGGCCACCACCTCGGTCGGCCCGCGCATGATCTGGGCCACCGGCAGGCCGAGATTGCTCGCCCGAGTGGTCAGGAAGTTCTCGAACCAGTCCCGGTTCACGTCGAAATTCGGCCTTGCCCGGGTCAGGTCGTCGGCCAGGATGCGGATCTCCCGGGCGAGGCTCTGGCACTGGTTCTCCTGGTAGGCGTCGGCCACCTCCACGGATTTCAGCACCACGTCCCGGACCCGGTCGGTGAAGCCGAGCGACAGGCCGCGGTCGATGGTCACGGAGGCGACCACGGCGAGCAGGATCGTCGGCAGGATCGCGATCAGGCTGAACAGGCCGACGATGCGGGTGTGCAGCCGCGCCACCGCAGCGTTGGCCTTGCGGGCGTGCAGGAAGACCCGCGCCTCCCAGGCGATGATGATGGCGAGCCCGAGCACCAGGGCGGCGTTGATGGCGAGCAGCGTCACGCCGTAGGCGGGCGTGGGCGTCACCCGGATCACGCCGGCCAGGATCAGGAAGGTCGCCAGCGCCGAGATCAGGGCGGTGACCACCACGACCGCCCCGATCCAGCCCGGGCCGCGGGGGCCCGGCCGCAGCGACTCGGCCAGAGCCGCGTCCGGACCGGTTCCCTCGGCCGGCCCATATGAGTCCGACCCATGTGGGTCCGACCCTTGCGGGTCCGACCCATGTGAGTTTGACCCTTGCGGGTCCGGCGCGGGGCCTTCCACTATGGGTGAGCGCTGCAGGAACGGCATGACTGGTGCAGGGCCACAACAGTGTGGCGGAATTAATACGAATAGCCCCCGGTGATTACGCGTTCAGGTTGAATTCGCAACGGGTTTACCATCGCACGGAGCCAGGCGGCCCCGACGGGCACACCGAACTGACTCAGCCTCACAAGCATCCTTGGCGCGGCGGTTGGCGATGCGGTAAGCTTGGCCGGAAGGTCGCCATGAACAAAGCCGCCCGGAACGAACGCATCAAGCTGACTGCGACGTAATTGAATGGTGCGGCCGCGGCTGCCCTCGCGGACGGATGCTTTGCTCCGATCGTGACATCCATCACGTCGACAGCGTCGATCGCGCTCACGGGCTTGAATGTTCTGGTGATGACTCGGTTGTCCCTGAGCGTGGGCCTACATCTGATCGGGCGGCGCGTACTGCGGAGGATCGAGGAATGACGGGCGGTTTCCTGTCTGCTGCCATCATCGCCCCACGGATGCTCATGGTCGCCGCAGGCTTCGTCTCCTGGTTCACGGATCGGCACGACGCTTCGGAGCGTAGGCCCTAAGCAGGTTTCGCTAAAGTGGTCACCGGTTTTGCGACAAAAATCTGCGCTATAACAAAGACCTCAGCAGATGAAGCGTTGGCTTGCCAACGCAAATCCGCTTGGAGGCACCCTCCGACGAAGTGGACACAGGTTCGGCGCAAGAGTGCGCGTCACAACAAGAGCTTAGAGCCGCGCATGATTGCACAGCGCACAGGACACGACACTTGTTTGCCGACAGGGTCGGCAAGCGCGACAGGCCCCCTCTCTCGTGCGGGAGAGGGTTGGGGTGAGGGTCGAGAAGGTTCAGGATCGAGCATACTCTTGAGGCGCCGACAGGGGGCGCCTCGTTTTGAAAGTTCTCATCCCTCACCCGGCTTTCTGCGAAAGCAGACCTCTCCCGCACGGGAGAGGGGACCCGCGCCTCGTTCGGCGAAGATGGCGCCAGTGTCGCGTACCGTGTGCAAAGCGATCGGGCACGGCTCCAAGGCCTATCGGCAGCGGCCGAGGTCGAGCATGGCGATCCGGTGTTCCGAGCGTGCTGCCCGACGCCGTCCGCGCGGCACAGGGACGACGCGGCGATGAGGGCCACGCCTGCGATCCGGGTCGGCCTGATCGGCTACGGCTATTCCGGCCGGACGTTTCACGCGCCCCTGATCCGTGCCGTCCCGGGGCTCGACCTGCGGCTGATCGGCTCGCGCGATCCCGCCCGGGTCGCGGCCGACCTGCCCGGTGTGGCGGTCGTCGCCGACCCCGTCGCGGTCGCCACCGCGGAGGCGGTCGATCTCGTGGTGATCGCCGCCCCCAACGACACCCACGCCCCCCTGGCGCGGGCTGCGCTCGTAGCCGGCAAGCATGTCGTGGTCGACAAGCCCTTCACCCTCGACGTGGCCGAGGCCCGCGGGTTGCGTCAAGCGGCCAGGAGCCGGAACCGGCTGCTCGCGGTGTTCCACAACCGGCGCTGGGACAGCGACTTCCTCACCGTCCGGGCGGCCATCGCGGACGGAATCATCGGCCCGATCCGGCATTGGGAATCGCATTTCGACCGGTTCCGCCCCCAGGTCCGCGACCGCTGGCGCGAGGGCGCCGGCCCCGGCAGCGGGATCTGGTACGATCTCGGGCCCCACCTCCTCGACCAGGCGCTCCTGCTGTTCGGCCTGCCCGAGCGGGTGACCGCCAACCTGGCGCGGCTCCGCCCCGGCGCGCAGGCGGACGACTGGGCCCACGTCGTGCTGGACTATCCGGACCTGCGGGTGGTGCTGCACGCCAGCATGCTGGTCGCCGGCGGATCGCCCCGCTTCGTGGCGCATGGCGAGGCCGGCAGCCTGATCAAGCGCGGCGCGGATCTCCAGGAGCAGCACCTGCTGGCGGGCCTCGCCCCCGGCGCCCCCGGATGGGGCGCGGATCCGGACGCGCTGGAGATCCATGACGGGACCGGACGGGTGAGCCGCGTGCCGGCCTCGGCCGGGGATCAGCGCCGGTTCTACCAGGGCGTGGCCGCGACGATCGCCGAGAGGCCGGTCGATAACGCGCCGGTCGACGATACCGCGGCGCTGGAGGCCGTCCGCGTGATGGCCTGCCTCGAGGCCGCCCGCATGTCGGCCCGGACGGGGGCGTCGGTCGGCCTGTCGCTTGCGCCGGACGAGCGGGGGATCTGAGGGTCGCGGCCCGGGCGCGACCTTTGCGCACGTCCCGGCGAGCTGGGACCTCGGCATGGGCCGAGCCCTTGACCCGGCTGGTGGTGGCCCGTAACCCCGATCCCGGAGGCGAACGGGGTCTGGTGGCCCTCCTGGTCTTCAAAACCAGCGGTACGCCAACAGCGTACGGTGGGTTCGATTCCCATCCGCTTCCGCCAAGATCCCGATCGGCATGCTCCGCTCATTCGGACCTATAACCGAGTCGTTATTGGTCATGAGGCGACACACGCGCTAAAACCGGCGATCCCGATCCGCCGATATGGTCGTTCCCGGCCGTCTCTGCGCCGACACGATCCCGCGCTGGTGCCCCCGTGAAGAACCGGTCCGCCCTCCCCGCCCCGATCCGGCCGGCCGCCGGCCGCGAATTCTGAGGCCGGTCATGCTGGACACGCTCGTCGCGCTTTTCCCACCCGGCCTCCGCGAGGCGCTGCGCGCGCTGGCGACGCGTCGGCCTGTCGACCGGGCGCCGGGCGGGCCGGGCCCGATGCCGGGCTTCGACCCGATGCCGGCACCGATGCCGGTGGTCGCCCCGCCGGCCGCCACGAACGACAATCCGCTCCGGGCCGTCCACGACGCCGTGGAGCGGGACCTGCGCGCCAGCGGCCATCTGCGCTGAGGATCGTTCGCGCGGAAGACCGTCAGCGCCCGGCCGGTCCGGGCCGGTCGACCGCCCCCGCCTCGACCCAGTGGCAGACCGTGGTGTTGCGCAGGCTGGCGCAATCGTAGCTCCGGCCGCCGAGCGAGACCCGGTCGGCGATGCCGGTGACGTCCCCCCGCGGCAGGACGCTACAGCCGAGATGGTCCGCCTTGGGATCGGCCAGCAGCGCGGACGCCGCCGGCGCGCCGTCGTGCATCAGCATCCGGTAATTGGCCAGCGACGGACAGCCGATCACCGGCGGCCCGCCCCGCCGGTCGACGGCCTTGTCGGGACCGGGCCGAGCCGGCGCCCGGCTTGCCGTCTGGCTGGAGGCCGGCAGGACCGAAAGGCCGAGCGCCAGAACGGCGATGCGGAGTGAGACGCGTGTCATGACGTGCTGATAGCACGCCGCGCGGCCGGTCTTGCAGCGCCGGTCTTGCAGCGCCGGTCTTGCAGCGCCGGTCTTGCAGCCGCCGTAGGGTGCCTGAACAGCGGGCCTGCGGCCGAGGCGGGGCTCGGGTGCGGCGTTTCAGGCTTGACCGGAGCCGCGCCATTTGCGAGCGCCGCGGATGCGTGTGGATGGCTGAGCGCGGAGGCGTGACCATGACGACGGCGATCGATAGCGACCAGAAGCTCCATTTGGTCTTCGGCGGCGAGTTGCAGAATCTCGACGGCATCCGGTTCCGGGATCTCGCGAATCTCGATATCGTCGGCATCTTCCCGGATTACGCCTCCGCGCAGGCCGCGTGGCGGGCCAAGGCGCAGGCCACCGTGGACAGCGCCCAGACCCGTTATTTCGTGGTCCACCTGCACCGGCTGCTGGAGCCGCCGGCCGTCTGAACGCGGCACGGCCTGTGCGCGGCATCCGTAAGGACTGCGTGAAGGCATTGTGACACTTCCGGCCCGCTGCTAAGAGCCTCGCCCGTCATCGCATCGTTCCGGCCTGCAAGGGCCGGCCATCGGAGCGCGGCGGGCAGACCGGCCGCGAGTGAGCGGCCGCCCATGAAATCCTCGATCAAGATCATCGCCGGGAATTCCAGCCGGCCCCTGGCCGAGGCGATCGCGGCCTATCTGGAATTGCCGCTCGCCAAGTGCATGGTCCGGCGCTTCGCCGACATGGAGATCTTCGTCGAGCTCCAGGAGAACGTGCGCGGCGAGGACGTGTTCATCGTCCAGTCGACCTCGTTTCCGGCCAACGACCACCTGATGGAACTGCTGATCATGATCGACGCCGCGCGCCGGTCGTCGGCGCGGCGCATCACGGCGGTGATCCCGTATTTCGGCTACGCCCGGCAGGACCGGCGCACCTCGGGCCGGACCCCGATCTCGGCCAAGCTGGTGGCGAACCTGATCACCCGGGCGGGCGCCGACCGGGTGCTGACCCTCGACCTCCATGCCGGCCAGATCCAGGGCTTCTTCGACATCCCCACCGACAACCTGTTCGCCGCCCCCGTGATGGTGCGCGACATCAAGGAGCGGCTGCCGAACGCCGACCGGATGGTGGTCTCGCCCGACGTCGGCGGCGTGGTCCGGGCGCGGGCCATCGCCAAGCGGATCGACTGCTCGCTCGCCATCGTGGACAAGCGCCGGGAGCGCCCGGGCGAGTCCGAGGTGATGAACATCATCGGTGAGGTCGAGGGCCGGTCCTGCATCCTGGTCGACGACATCGTCGATTCGGGCGGCACCCTGGTCAACGCCGCCGAGGCGCTGCTCAATGCCGGTGCCAAGGACGTCTCGGCCTACATCACCCACGGGGTGCTGTCAGGCGGCGCGGTCTCGCGCATCGCCGCCTCGCGGATGAAGGAATTGGTGATCACCGATTCGATCCAGCCGACGCAAGCGGTGAAGCTCGCCCGCAACATCCGGGTGGCGACGATCGCGCCGCTGCTCGGCGAGGCGATCGGGCGGACGGCGACGGAATCCAGCGTCTCCAGCCTGTTCGACTGAGCGCCGGACAAAGGCATGGTTTCGAAAGGTCGAGACCTTTCGCGGGTCCAGGGCGGCGCCCGGGTCTTCGTCAGGGCCTTGCCCTGACGACCCACCAAAGGGCTTCAGCCCTTTGGAGGCCCGGGGTCACAGTACCCCCTGCGCGCGAAGGCCCTATGTGCTGAGCCGAACGCGGCGTTGGTTCGGGAGCGGACACTGGGTCGGGCGCACATCATCGGCATCCACGGGCTCGCCAACAAGCCGCCGCGTGACGAGAAGGCGGGCTGGTGGCAGGCCGCGATCCGCGAGGGGCTCGACCGCAATCGCGGGATGCACGTGCCGGAGGGCCGCCTGCGCTTCACCTTCGTCTACTGGGCGGACCTGCGATACCCGCAGCCGCTCACCGACGACAGCAACCGCGAGCCCTACCGGCCCGATTACGAGCTCGGCCCGTTCCCGTCGCCGGCGGGCGATCCCGAGAGCGCGGCGCCGACCCTCACCGACCGGATCTACCGCGGCCTGTCGCACCTGCAGGAGGCCGCCGGGCTGACCCCGGTGGACGACCTGATCCTCGAATACCGCCTCGACGACCTCTGGGGCTACTACACGGATGCGGGCTTTCGGGCGGCGGCCCGGGCGCGCCTGCGCGCGGTGATCGCCGAGGCCGCCGGCGACGACGTGCTGATCGCCGCGCATTCGATGGGTGGCCTGATCGCCTACGACGTGCTGCGCGCCGCCGAGGCGGACGGGACCGCCCTGCCCCGCTGCGCCCTGGTCACCCTCGGTTCGCCTTTGGCGCTGGCCGAGCTGAAGCTGAAGCTCGCCGACGAGCACGGCGCCCTGCGCGTCCCGGCGGCGCTGACCGCCTGGACCAACCTGATGGACCGCCAGGACATCGCCACGGTGGGCGACGACCTCGCGGAGATCTACGCGCCGAACGCCGCCGGCGTGCGGGTCCGGGACGTACCGGTGATCAACGCCTACCGGAGGCCGGATGGCACCGAGAACCGGCACAAATCCTACGGCTACCTGCGCACGCCGGAATTCTCCACGGTCCTGAACGGGTTCCTGGGCGCCGGCGGCTGAGCGGCGCCTGCCCGGTCCTCAGAGCCGGCCCGGGATCGCTTCGCGCAGGACGCGCTCGGCGGCGGCGTCCTCGATCTTGTTGATCAGCCGGTTCGCCTCGTGCTCGTCGCGCAGGGTCTTGGCCAGGGTGAAGGTCGTCCCCGTGAGGAACAGCGACGCCATGGCGAGGTAGCCCTTGATCCAGATATCCGCGGGCAGGAAGAAGATCCCGATCGTCAGCATGGCGGCTGCGGCGGCGAAACTGACCAGCGTGAAGGTCTTCCAGGCGCCGGTATGGGGCATCTGTGGGATCATGGTGCGGATTCCTGTTTGCTGTTCGAAGGATTGGGATGGATGCGGTTTGATCAGGTCGTCGCCCTGAGGCGGTCGAGCACCGCCCGCGGGTCCGTGCGGGGGCGGCCGTAGCCGGCGGCTTCCAAGTCGGCCTTCAAGTCGGCCTCGATCCCGCCTGCGGCCTCGGTCTCCAGCTCGCTCAGCGCCGCGGCGACATCCGCCTCGGCCTCGTGCCGCGCGCGCAGGCGGGCCAGCGTCCGCTCCGCCTCGCCGAGGGCGCCCGCCGAGAGGGTCGTGGCCCGGCGGCCCTCAAGCCCCGCCCGGCGCAGCGCCTCGGTGGTGCGGGCGGTCTGGAGCCCGCGGTCGAGATGCCGCAGCCGCTCTCCGCCTCGTGCGACCAGGCGCTTCAGCCGCTCGACCTCGGCGGCGAAGCGGTCGGCGGCCTCCCGACGGTCGGTGCGCTCGTCTTCCAGGGCGGCGATGTGGATCGCCGCCTCGGTCCCGAGATCCGCGCGGCCGTCGCCGAGCGCCCGCCGCGCCCCGTCCGACAAGATGTCGATCCGGGTTCCGATCGCGTCGAGGGCGCGGGCCTCGGCGGCGTGGTAGGCCATGGCCACGGCGAGTTCCCGCCGGGCGGTCGCCAGGGCGCCGGCGGCGTCCCGGATCTGCTGGCGCAGGATCGTCACGGCATGGGCGTCGTGGATTGCCTGGGCGTTGTCGGCGATCACGCCGCGCATCAGGAGAGAGAGGGTCCTCGTCACGGTTCACCTCGCGGGAACGACGGTCCGGAGCCGGTCCGGATTTGATTGAACGTCGTTCACAAAACGAGGTAACCATGCGGCGGCGTCCGGTGCAAGGGATAAAATGAACGAGGTTCATAAAAAGATACGGGGGCGTCCGCGCAAGGCCTCGGTCGATCGTGCGGCGGATCGCCAGGCCCTGATCGACGCCGCGGTGGCGATCCTGAACGAGGCCGGCGCGGGGGCGCTGACCGCCCGCGGCGTCGCGGAGCGGGCCGGCACGGCGGTCGGCTCGGTCTACACGCAGTTCGACAGCCTGGAGGAGCTGCGGCTGGAGGCCAACGCGGTCACGATGCGGCGGCTCCGGGATGTCCTGGCGGCGGCGCTGGCCGCCTGCCCGTCGCGGGACACGGAGGCGCGGCTCCTGTGCCTGGCCGACGCGTATCTCGCCTTCGCGGCCGGGCACCATGCGGCCTGGGCGGCGATCTTCGAGCGCCGGACCGTGGCGGCGCCGGATTCGGTGCAGGCCGACATCGCGGCTTTGTTCGCGGTCCTCGAAGGGGTGCTGCGGGACGGCGGCGGCCTCGCCGAGCCGGCGATCCCCGTGATGGCGCGGGCGCTCTGGTCCAGCGTCCACGGCATGACCTACCTGGCCGATCTCGGCAGCCTCGGGCCCCTCGGCATGGACGACGTGCGGCCGATGATCGACGCCTTGGTCCGGGCGGCGGTCCGCGGCTTCGCGCGGCGCTGAACGCGCAGGCCGCCTTCACCTGCGTGAGGAACGCCCGGACCGTCCGGTCGAGGGCCTCCGAATCCCGGGTCAGCACCGCGTCCGAGGCCGTGGAGTCGGCGCCCTGGGCCTGCGCCCGGGACAGGTGCCCGGCCCGCGCCTCACCCGCGAAATAGGCCGCGACCCCGTAGGCCGTGTCCACGCGGTTGCGGGTCTTGGCCATGCGGTCGTGCTCGACCTGCGTCGTCCGGCTGACGTGTCCGATGCCCGGGACCGTGACGATGCCGACCGGCGCGGCCGCCGCGAGGGTGTGGAGCTTCGCCCCGATGCCGATCCTCACCCCTCGCCCCCGCGATGGTCATCCAGCGCGTCAAACCATGACGCGTCAGCATGAGCGGACGGTGAAGACGGGCGTGGGGCCTTGCGCTCGGCTGCGCGAGCCTGTCCACTCGTGTCCAATCACAAGCTCGGCACCGATACCAAGAAAACGCCGGGCCACAGGGAGAAGCGTCATGATGCGTACGGGCTCGTTGCGGCTGGGCGGGGTCTTTCGGATCGGGCCGGCTGCCCTGCTGCTGGCCGGGCTGGCCCTCTTCGCCCCCGCCCGGGCCGACGACGCCAAGGTCCGGATCAGCCGGCAGCCGGGCTTCGTCTACCTGCCGGCCGTGCTCGCCGAGCAGCACAAGCTGATCGAGAAGCACGCCAAGGCGGCGGGCCTCGGGGACGTGGCGGTGGAGTGGGTGAACCTGACGAGCGGCGCCGCCGGCAACGACGCGCTGCTCTCGGGCAACATCGACATCGTCGACAGCGGCTCCACCAACATGCTGCTCCTGAACGACCGGACGCGCGGCGACGTGAAGGGGCTGTGCGGGGTCGGTTCGACGCCGATGCTGCTGCTGACCCGCAACCCGGATGTGAAGGACCTCAAGGACTTTTCCGGCAAGGACAAGATCGCCCTGCCCTCCGTGAAGGTCTCGTCCCAGGCGGTGCTGCTCCAGATCGCCGCCAAGAAGGCGTTCGGCCCCGAGAACGCGACCAAGCTCGACCCGCTCACCGTCCAGCTCGGCCATCCGGACGCAGTGGCGGCTCTGGGCAGCCCCCACAACGAGGTCAACAGCCACTTCTCCCTGCCGCCGTTCCAGCAGCGCGAATTGCAGGACCCGGCGATCCACAAAGTGCTGAACTCGTACGAGCTGGTCGGCGAGCCGGTGAGCAACGCGATCTTCTACGCGCGGACCGGCTGGTTCAACCGCAACCCGAAGCTCGCCGCCGCGATCGTGGCCGCCATCGACGAGGCCAATGCCGAGATCGCCAAGGATCCGCTCCAGGCCGCCAAGGACTACGTGGCGGCCACCAAAGAGAAGACCCCGCCCGAGACCCTGGTGGCGATCATGAAGGAGCCCGGGACCAACTTCTCGACCACGCCCTACGGCATCATGCTGCAGGCCCGGCACTTCTACGCGATGAAGACCATCAAGGCCGAGCCCAAGGACTGGAAGGACACGTTCTTCCCGATCGTCCACACCCTGCCGGGCCGGTGAGGCCGCTTGGGTCGGAGCCGTGCCGGGTTCCGACGGCGCTCTGACGATCGTTCCCGGCCGCCGACGCCGCGGCGGCGTCTGGTGCGATCGCGCTTGACCGGTCTCGAATCGCGCGCCCTTGTCGCCGGCACTTGGCGGCTGGTCGCCGGCACTTGGCGGCTGGTCGCCGGCACTTGGCGGCTGGTCGCCGGCACTTGGCGGCTGGTCGCCGGCACTTGGCGGCTGGTCGCCGGCACTTGGCGGCTGGTCGCCGGCACTTGGCGGCTGGTCGCCGGCACTTGGCGGCTAATCGCCGGCGAAGGGGGCGGTGCATGCGGCGACGGAACATCATCGGGCTGGTCGCGGGCTTCATCCTGATCTCGGGCCAGCCTGCCGTTCCGGCGGTCCCGGAGCGGCTCCGCCATGTGGTGGTCCTCTTCCCCATGCCGAAGAGCGACCCGCAATTCGGCGAGACCGAGCGGCTCCTCAGGAACGCCCTCGTCAAGCACGGGTGGGTGGAGGGCCGGAACCTCGTGCTGACCTTCGCCGCCGTCGGCCGCGACCCGGCGCAGATCGATCCGCTGCTGCCCGCAATCCTGACGCCCGAGCCGGACGTCATCGTCAGCCGCTCGACCGCGGTGGCGCTCGCCCTGCACCGGCGGTCGCAACGGACGCCGGTGGTGTTCACGCGGGTCGCCGACCCCGTCGGCCTCGGCCTCGTCGCGACGTTGCAGAAGCCCGGGGGCACCATGACCGGCCTGACCGGAACGGAGCCGTCCATGGGCCGCAAATGGGTGGGGCTGCTCCGGGAGATCGCCCCGGACCTGAAACGGGTCGCCTTCCTGATGCATGCGGCGAGCAGCCCGATCGCGCCGGTTCTGGCCGAATCGATCGAGCAGGTCAGCCCGTCCCTCGGGCTGGAGGCCGTGATCGTGCCGCTGCGCGAGCGCTCCGATCTGGAGCCCGCCTTTGCGAGGCTGGCCGCCCTGGGCGATGTCGGGATCCTGGTTTCCCCCGGCGCCTTCACCCTCGAGACCTGCCCCCTGATCGCGACCCTGGCGGCGCGTCATCGGATCCCGGCCGTCTACCCGTACCGGCCTTGCGTGACCGCCGGTGGCCTCGCCTCCTATGGGTCCGACGAGAGCGTCTGGTTCCAGCAGGCGAGCGACTACGTCGATCGCATCCTGCGGGGCGCGCATCCCGGAGACCTCCCGGTCCAGGCGCCGAGCCAGCTGAGCTTCATCCTGAACGCGCGGGCCGCGGCGGGGCTGGGCATCGCCGTCACGCCGGCTCTCCTGGCGCGGGCCGACGAGGTTCTCGACTAGAGCGCTCTCCGCCGAAGTGGACACCGGTTCGGCGTAAGAGCGCGCGGTTAAACAAGGGCTCTGAGCAGACTTGCGTGGGCGAGCCACACGGTACACGACACTTGTCTGCCAACACGGGTGGCAAGCGCGACATGCCCCCTCTCCCGTGCGGGAGAGGGTTGGGGTGAGGGTCGAGAAGGTTCAGGATCGCGCGCACCGTCAAGGCGCCGACAGGGTGCGTCTCTTCCGGAAGCCGCACATCCCTCACCCGGCTTTCTGCGAAAGCAGACCTCTCCCGCACGGGAGAGGGGACCCGCGCCTCATTCCGCGATGGTGGCGTCGCTGTCGTGTACCGTGCACGTTGCAATCGCGCATGGCTCTAAGCCCTTGTTGCGTCGCAGGTTTTTGTCGCAAAACCGGTGGCCGCTCTTGCGAAGCCTGCTTCGGGTGCGTGCCGCATCACGGCTCCACCAGGGCCGGGGCGCCGGCCCCCGTCGGTGCGCCTCCACCGGTCCGGCGGCGCGCAGGGGCTTCCTGAGATCGTCACCACGGCGTGGCTCACCCCAACCCGCCAGAACCCGTCCGCCGGCGGTGCGGTCGTTCCTCGACGGGGTGCGACCGCGCTGAGGGGGCGGCCGGGATTGTTGTTGGGCGGCCGGGGCTGCGTTATCTTCGGGAGTGGGACCGGCGGCGGCGACCGCCGGCCCCTGGCCTTCACCGTCTCAGGTGTTGCCGCCTCCAGAGAGGAATGGCGAGGCGGAGCGTGAACCAGCACTCGCCATTCGCTTTTCTGGACCATGCCAGAGAGATGACCATATCTCTGCACCCCCGGCCGCAACCGGCTGCGTGCGGCCTTCGCGGGTGAGTCGGTCGGGCTCACGGTGCAAGCTGAGCCGGGCTCCCGGCCCCGGTGAATCGACGCGCAGGCTCCGAACCCGCGATTGCGCCCCTCCCGGCCCCGGCCTATAGTGCCGTATCCCCATTCAACAGCGTGAGACGGGACATCCGGATCGACCATCCGGAGCCCGCGGCCCGATGCCCGGCCCCCGTCCCGCAGGCCGGAGCACGAGAGACATGTCCCAAGGTCCGCTGATGCCGAAGGCGACCGCCGTCTGGCTGGTCGAGAACACGTCGCTCGCCTTCGAGCAGATCGCCGATTTCTGCAAGCTGCACCCGCTGGAGGTGAAGGGCATCGCCGACGGCGAGGTCGCGGCCGGGATCAAGGGGCTCGATCCGGTCTCCACCGGCCAGCTCACCCGCGACGAGATCGAGAAGGCCCAGAAGGCGCCGCACTACAAGCTGAAGCCCGCCGTTTCCAAGGTGAAGCTGCCGGAGGTGAAGCGCACCACCAAGGGCCCGCGCTACACCCCGCTGTCCCGCCGCCAGGACCGGCCGAACGCCATCCTGTGGCTGCTGCGCAACCACCCCGAGTTGAAGGATGCGCAGATCATCCGGCTGGTCGGCACCACCAAGTCGACGATCCAGCAGATCCGCGAGCGCACCCACTGGAACTCGGGCTCGCTGCAGCCGATGGACCCGGTGACGCTGGGGCTCGCCACCCAGATCAACCTCGATTTCGAGGTCCAGCGCGCGGCGGCCGACCGCCCGGCCGCGGTGGCGGCCGATTCCGGCGCCTCGCTGCTGCCCACGGAGGTCTCCACGGCCCGGGACGCGCAGGAGCCGGAGGAGGATCACGGCGGCCGCGAGGAGCGGCTCGACGCGGATTCGGTCTTCGCCAAGCTCAAGGGCCGGCAGCAGGACGAGGACGACGAGGCGTAATTCGCCGTCCGCGGCCTACCGGGCGGCGTCGAAGGCCGCCAGGAAGGCCGCGAGGCTCTCCGGGAGGGCCGCGCAGAGGTAGCCGCCCTCCTGGACGAGGGCGGTGGGCAGCCCGGCCCGGGCGATCCGCTCCGCCGCGCCGGCGAAGCCCGACCGGGTGACTTTCAGGGCGCCGATCGGGTCGTCCGCCGAGGCGTCGAGGCCCAAAGCCACCACCAGCCCCCGCGGCCGATGCGCGGCGATCATTGCGAGACCCGCCTCCACGGCTTCGAGCCACGGGGCGTCGCCCGAGCCCGGCGGAAGCGGCAGGTTCCGGTTGAACCCCGCCCCCTCCCCTGTACCTGTCTCGTCGGCATAGCCTGCGAAGAACGGGAAGTAGTCCGACGGATCGGCATGGACCGAGACCGTCACGACATCCGCGCGCCCGTAAAAAATCCCCTGCGTGCCGTTGCCGTGGTGGACGTCGATGTCGAGGATCGCCACCGGGCCGCCGGTGGGGGCCAGCATCCGGGCGGCCGCGATCGCGCTGTTGTTGAGGAAGCAGAAGCCGCCGGCGGAATCCGCGTAGGCGTGGTGGCCGGGCGGCCGGCACAGGGCGTAGGCGTGGCCCTCCGCCAGGGCGGCGTCGGCGGCCGCGACGGCGCATTGCGCCGCGCCGTAGACCGCCGGCCACGTCCCGGCGCGGATCGGCGTCGAGGTGTCGGCCATGTAGAGGCCGGCGAGCCCGAGGAGGCCCGTCGGCGTCCGGTGCATGTGCGGCCGGGCGAAGACGCCGCTGAGGATCTCGTCGCCGATGCCCGGCATCTCGCCCCGGCGGGTCCAGGCCTCGGCCAGGAACGCCACGTAGGCGGGATCGTGCACCGCCCGGATCGGGTCCAGGCCGTGATCGCCGGGCTCCGCGAGGGCGTGGCCGCCCCGCAGGGCCGCATCGCGCAGGATCGCGTAGCGGTCAGCCTGCTCCGGATGCGGGATCGGCGTGCCGCGCCGCCAGTAGCGTTCGGGATCGTGCCGGGGTGAGTCGGGACTGTGGAAGACGCGCATCCCGGCAGGTTACGGCATGAGGCCGGAAACCGGAACGCGCCGTCTCAGGACCGCCCGAGGGCCGAATCCTCCGGCCGTGCGGCGATCAGATGCGGTCGACCGTTCCGTCGGTGCGCAACACCGTGGGGCAGCCCGTCGCGTCGACCGGGCGTCGGGCCTCGACCCGGGGGATGGGGCGGGCCTGCGCGATCCCCGGCAGCGTCATCCAGCGCACGTTCATGGCGCGGCTCCCTCGGCCGTTTGAGCGGATCCCGGGCCGGCGGTGCAACCGGCGGCGGGCGCACCGGTGCCTCGTCCGGGGCGATCAGGCTGTGCAGATCGTGCACGAGCCACCCGGACGGGCCCTGCGGCTCGGCCGCGATCTCGCGGAGCAGGGTCGGGACCCGCGCCCAGGGCTCGGTGACCGGCCGGATCGCGGCCCGCTCCTGGCCGCCGGCGACGCGAATATCCGCCCAGCGGGCGCAGAAGGCCGCGACGCAGGCCGGATCGAAATGGCGGCCGCTCTCGGCGCGCAGGCTGTCCAGGGCCGCCTCGAAGGACATCGCGGCCTTGTAGGGACGCTGCGTGGTCAGGGCGTCGAACACGTCCGCCACCGCGACGATCCGGGCGGCGAGCGGGATCGCGGTCCCGGCGAGCCCGTTCGGGTAGCCGTCGCCGTCCCACCGCTCGTGATGCGCCTCGGCGATCTCCGCCGCGAGGCGGATCAGCTCGGATGCGCTCCCGCCCAGGATCCGCTGGCCGATGGTGGTATGCGTCTGGACCACGGTGAACTCGTCCGGATCGAGCCGTCCGGGCTTCAGCAGGATGCTGTCGGGCACGCCCACCTTGCCGACATCGTGCAGAGGCGCGGCGAGATAGAGGCTGCGGCAGACATCCGGGGCGAGCCCCAGTTCCTCGGCGATGATCTGGCTGTAGCGGGCGACCCGCCAGGTATGGTCCCCCGTGTCGCTGTCGCGATACTCGACCGCGAGGGCGAGGCGGAAGATGATCTCCTCCTCGCGCTCGCGCATGTGGCGCAGGGCCGCCTCGACCTCGCCGTCGAGCCAGGCCGCCTGCTCGGACAGCCGCCGCACGGCCTTGGCGAGGCGGATCATGTTGCGCAGACGCACGGTCAGCTCGACGCCCCGCATGGAGGTGTCGAGGAAGTCGGTCGCCCCGGCCTCCAGGGCGGAGAGCCGCACCGCGTCCGAGATGTCCTCGGCCAGCATCACGATCGGCACCTGGGCGTAATGCGGGATGGTCCGCATGCACCGGATGAAGGCGATCCCGTCCATGGCGCGCAGGTGGCAATCGACCAGGACGAGATCGAAGGCCCGGATCTGCGCCTCCACGAGCGCGGCGCCCGGATCGGCGTGATCGGTCACGCTCACGTCGGGCTTGGCCTCCAGCAACTGGCGCAGCCGCAGGCGCATGACCGCGCTGTCGTCGACCAGGAGCGCGTCCATCAGGGGCTCCCGGGCGGCGGCTTCGGTGCGCCCGGCGCGGGGCCGCGCGCCGGGCGGTGCCGATGGCGGTCCATCCGGAGGGACGTCGAACATCCCGGTCCCCACCCTTGCGGTCGCGGGCGGATCGGACTGAGTCCCGGGGCGGGCATGCGCAAGAGATTTGTCATTGATGCGGACGATCCGGGGACTGTCTTACAGATTTGGATTGCCTCACGTTAAAAGGAGGTAAATAATTATTCTCCGATCCTGAGTAAAAATAACTCGGTATCCGAGTAATATACTGGAAATTTTGTAAGATTATCTGCGTATTGGCGCGTCTAAATGCGGGTATAACAAACCAAAGCTCGCGACGATAGTACATATCCAGCTCTTACGTCAGCACGACCGTGAACAGGATTGGATGGCTGCAGGGGTGGTTATCCCCGCAGGCGGGTCCTGCATCCGGCGCGCTGACACGGGGACGGGCTGAGGCTACCGTCGGTCGCCCGCGGGCGGCGTGTTCGACCGGCCGGCGCGGGCGCTGTCGGAAGAGGCCGGGGCGATGATGCGGTTCGATCTCACCGATCTCGGCCTGTTCCGGCATGTGGTCGAGGCCGGCTCGATCACCCATGGGGCGGCGCGGGCGAACCTCGCCCTGGCGGCGGCCTCCACGCGGATCCGGCTGATGGAGGAGTCGCTCGGGGCCGCGCTGCTGACCCGGGGGCGCCAGGGCGTCAATCCGACCCCGGCGGGGCGTGCGCTCCTGGTCCATGCCCGGGAGGTCCTGTCCGCGGTCGAGCGGCTGCGCGAGGAGATGTCGGCCTATTCGGGGGGCGCCTTCGGCCAGATCCGGGTGCTGGCCAACACCAACGCACTCACCGAATTCCTGCCGGAGGCGCTCTCGGCCTTCCTGGCCGACCATCCCGGGATCGGCGTCGAGATCGAGGAGCGTACCTCCGAGGAGATCGTCGGGCTCGTGGCCGAGGGGGCGGCCGATCTCGGTATCCTGTCCGGCACGGTGGATACCGGCTCGCTTCGGACCTTCCCGTTCCGGGAAGACCGGTTCGTGCTGGTCGCCGCCCGGGACCATCCCCTGGCGGGGCGCGGGGCGATCCCCTTCGCAGAGGTGCTGGGTCACGATCTCGTGGGCCTGGACCGGCGCAGCGCCATCAGCCGGTTCCTCGTCGCCCAGGCCGCGCGGGAGGGGCGCCCGATGCGCCTGCGGGCGCAGCTGCGCGGGTTCGATGCCGTCTGCCGGCTGGTGGACGCCCGGGTCGGGCTGGCCGTCCTGCCCGAGAGTGCGGCCGTCCGGGCCGCCCAGGGCCTCGCCCTCGCGGTGGTGCCGCTGGCCGACTCATGGGCGCGGCGCGACCTGACCCTGTGCCTGCGCGACCTCGACGGGCTCCCGCCCTTCATCCGGGCCTTCGTGGCGCAGTTGCGCGGCTGAGAGGGCGGGTCCAGAAGCGCGCTTCCTCTGGGGTCCCGCGATGGCCGATCGTCGCCCCCAAACGGGGCCGATCGTCGGCTCGATGGGGGGCCGTGCCGCCGCAAGCGCGAAGGCTCGGCCATTGGACACTGCGGACGCACTGCTATATTAACGGGAGCAAGCTTAGCCAGAACGGCCGAGTATTGCTTTCAGGTGCCAATATGGTGTCGCGGATCGCGGTTGTAGGGCTCGTTCTGCTCTCGGCAAGCGCCTGTTCTCGAATGCCCAACGTGCCGACCGCGTACAGCTCCCTGCCGCCCCTGACGGTGGAGCACCCGGCCGGTCTGAAGGCGGTCCCGAACCCGGCTGTCCCGGTGGCGGCCCTGCCGGTCATCCGCATCCCGGGCACGGCCCTGGCGCACGGGGGCTCTGGCGAGAGCCGGGGCGCGCAGGTCAACCCCCTGGATGTTCTGGCCGCTTCGACCCGCGCGCGGCTGGCTTGGCAGACCCTGAGCCCGACGGAGATGGCACGGCCGTCCTTCGTGGTGAACCGGGACGCCGTCGCGCGCTTGGGCGTCGGCGAAACGGGGGCGACCGGCGGCAAGTCCACCGTTCAGTTCGAGACGCGCTCCTACAACCGCGAGGCGATGATGCGACGCCTGGAGAAGGAAGGTCGCGGCGCCGCCAAGCCGATCTGCTCCGGCTGCTGAGACGCCCGGCGTGATCCAGGCCGCGTTTCAGGAGCCTGTGTGAGGCGCCCGATCCGTCTCTCGGGATGGCGCGATCCCGCTCGAATCGGGTCCGATCAGGCTGCACACAGAACGGGAAGCCGCCGGGGCCGTCCCACCCAATGCCCTCCTCCTTCGAGGCTCGCTGCGCTCGCACCTCAGGACGAGGGGGATTGGGTGGGAGCGCTCGTGACCCAGTCACGCGTTTCTGTCGTGTGCCCTGCGCGTTGCCCACGGTACACGACACTTGTCTGCCGCCTGGGTCGGCAAGCGCGACCTGCCCCTCTCCCATGCGGGAGAGGGTTGGGGTGAGGGTCGAGACGGTTCAGGATCGAGCGCACCTCGAAGCCCTGACGCGGCATGCCCCTTCCGGATAGGTCTCATCCCTCACCCGGCTTTCTGCGAAAGCAGACCTCTCCCGCACGGGAGAGGGGACCCGTGCCCTATTCAGCAACGGTGGCGTCACTGTCGTATACCGTGGCGCGTTGCCATCGAGCCTGGCTCTAAGTCTTTGTCGTAGCGCGCGGTTTAGCGCCGAACGGGCGTCCACTTCGTTGACGAGGACCCTAGCGCGGGCCTCCTCGGGCCGACTCCCCAGGCTCTCCGGCCGTGCCATCCGTGCTCGTCCCGCGGGCTGCCCGGGCCATGGCGATCAGATCGGCGGCGGCCAGGGGCGCGTCGTCCGATGCGGGCCCGCCCCCGACCAGCCACAGGCCGGGCGGACTCGTCCGGATCCGAAGACGCTTGGCGCGCGCCGTCCGGCGCATCGCGCCTGACACGATGGCAGTCTCCACGAGGCGGCGTCTCCCCGTCAGCGGGGATTGGGCTGCGGACGCGGCCGCGGCAGGGAAATGGTGACCAGCTTACCGGTGGTGGGATCGAGGATCGTCATGGGGCGCTCCTGCGGCAGGTCGCCATGGCAGTCTCGAATTGTGGTTTAACCTTGGCCGCCCGGGGACGCGTTCACAGTTTTCGCGAAATTTGTACCGCGCGCGCGTCCGGCGAATTCTAAATAGTCGCATAAATAATGATATTCGCGTCGGGTTCGGCGGGGGCGGAGTGGCGCATCGCGCCCTCCCCGCGAGGGCGCGTGGATTCACACATTTCAGAGTGCCACCAACCTCCTGAGAGGATGGCGCTCTTCCCCTCCCCCTTGCGGGGAGGAGAGAGCCCGGCGGCCAGCGAAGTGTGAATATCGTAGACCGCGGGGGCGAGGGCGCCTGCCCTACACCGACATCCACTTGAGGACGTCGGCCTCGACCATCCCGGCCCGGGGCCCGGCCAGCACCACCTGCCCGCGATCCATCACCGCGTAGGTATCGCAGAGGTCGCGCGCCCATTCGAAATACTGCTCGACCAGCACGATTCCCATCTCGCCCTTGCCGCGCAGGTAGGTGATCGCCCGGCCGATATCCTTGATGATCGAGGGCTGGATGCCCTCGGTCGGCTCGTCGAGCACGAGGAGTTTGGGCCGCGTCACCAGCGCCCGGCCGATGGCGAGCTGCTGCTGCTGGCCGCCCGAGAGGTCGCCGCCGCGCCGGTGCAGCATGTCCTTGAGCACTGGGAACAGGTCGTAGATCTCCCCCGGGATGTGGCGGTCGCGGCGCTTCAGGGGCGCGAAGCCGGTCTCGAGGTTCTCTTTGACGGTGAGCAGCGGGAAGATCTCGCGGCCCTGGGGCACGAAGGCGATGCCGGCCCGGGCCCGGTCGTAGGGGGCGAGCGCCTGGATCGGGCGGCCATCGAGGCGGATCGCGCCGGCGCGCACGGGCTGCTGGCCGACGATCGCCCGCAGCAGCGAGGTCTTGCCGACGCCGTTGCGGCCCAGCACCGTCGTGACCTGCCCGGCCTCGGCCGTCAGGGAGACGCCGCGGAGCGCCTGCGCGGCGCCGTAATAGAGGTCGATCCCCTCGACGCTCAGCATGGGAGTTCACCATCGGACTGCGCGCGCGAACAAAGGAGTTCCAAAGGGCGTGCCCTTTGGTGGGTCGTCAGGGCGAAGCCCGACACTCGGGCGAAGCCCGACAGCAGGGCGCTGCCCTGCACCCGCAAAAGGTCTCGACCTTTTGAAACCATGACCTTGGTCATCGCCCGAGATACACCTCGACCACCCGCGGGTCGGCCGAGACGGCGTCGATCGAGCCCTCGGCCAGCACCGCGCCCTCGTGCAGGCAGGTGACCCGGCAGCCGAGGTCGCGGACGAAGTGCATGTCGTGCTCCACCACCACCACGGCGTGCTCGCCCGCGATCCGCCTCAGCAGGCGGGCGGTCTCGGCGGTCTCGGCGTCGGTCATGCCGGCCACCGGCTCGTCGACGAGCAGGAGCTTGGGGTCCTGCGCGAGCAGCATGCCGATCTCCAGCCATTGCTTCTGACCGTGGCTCAGATCGGCCGCCGGGCGGCCGCGGTGGGCCAGCAGGCCGACCGTCTCCAGCAGGGCATCGATCCGCTGCGCCTCCACCCGGTTGCGCCGGCCGAACAGGGACGCGAAGGCGGCCCGCGGCCCTTTGAGCGCCAGCAGGATGTTGTCGGCGACCGTGTGGCTCTCGAACACCGTCGGCTTCTGGAACTTGCGGCCGATGCCGAGGTCGGCGATCGCCGGCTCGTCGCTCTTGAGCAGGTCGTGGGTGCCGTCGAACAGCGCGATCCCGCTGTCCGGCCGGGTCTTGCCGGTGATGCAGTCCATCATGGTGGTCTTGCCGGCGCCGTTCGGGCCGATGATCGCCCGCAACTCGCCGCGGGCCAGCGTCAGCGACAGGCCGCGCAGGGCCTTGTAGCCGTCGAAGGTCACGCGCAAATCGTCCAGGTAGAGGAGCGCGTCCGTCTCGCGCTTCCGGTTGGCGGGGCCGCTTGCATCCGGGCGTTCGAGGAGGTCGGTGCTCACGAGCCCTGCCCTTGTTCCACGCGTTTCGGGGCGATGGCGGGCTCCGGCGGCAGCCTGGCGGCGGCGCGTCGGGAGCCGAGCCGCTCGATGGCGGTGCCGACGAGGCCGCGGGGCAGGAACAGCGTCACAACCACGAACAGGCCGCCCAGGCCGAACAGCCACGCATCGGGCATCACGCCGGTGAGCACCGTCTTGGCGTAGTTGACCAGCACGGCGCCGAGCGCCGCGCCGACCAGCGTGCCGCGCCCGCCCACCGCCACCCAGATCACCGTCTCGATGGAGTTGGTCGGGGCGAACTCCCCCGGGTTGATGATGCCGACCTGCGGCACGTAGAGGGCGCCGGCGACGCCCGCCATCATGGCCGAGACCGTGAAGGCCAGCGTCTTGAAGTGCTCCGGCCGGTAGCCAAGGAAGCGGGTGCGGCTCTCGGCGTCGCGCACGGCGATCAGGATTTTTCCATACGCCGAGACTGTCATCACCCGGGCGATCAGGTAGCCCAAAGCCAGCGCGATGCCGGTGGCGACGAAGATGCCCACGCGAAAATTCTGGGCCTGAACCGAGAGGCCCAAGAGATCCTTGAAGTCGGTGAGGCCGTTGTTGCCGCCGAGGCCCATGTCGTTGCGGAAGAAGGCGAGCATCAGCGCGTAGGTCATCGCCTGGGTGATGATCGACAGGTAGACGCCGGTCACCCGCGACCGGAAGGCGAGCCAGCCGAACACGAAGGCCAGCAGCCCCGGCACCAGCAGCACCATCAGGGCCGCGAAGGCGAAGTGGTCGAAGCCGTACCAGTACCAGGGCAGTGCCTTGTAGTTCAGGAACACCATGAAGTCGGGCAGGACCGGGTTGCCGTAGACGCCCCGGGGGCCGATCTGGCGCATCAGGTACATGCCCATCGCGTAGCCGCCGAGCGCGAAGAACGCCCCGTGGCCGAGTGAGAGGATGCCGCAATAGCCCCAGACGAGGTCGAGGCTGACCGCGAGCAGCGCATAGGCGAGGTACTTGCCGAACAGCGCCACGAGGTAGGTCGGCACGTGCAGCCCGGAGCCCTCCGGCACCGCGAGGTTCAGCACCGGCACCGCGAGGCAGAAGGCGGCCAGGACGGCGAGGAAGATCCAGCCCTTCAGATCGATGAGGGGGGTGCGGGCGGTCATGGGGCGATTCCTCGTTCGCGCCCGATCTGATCCCCGCGCAGGCCACTGGCTTCGTTCAGGCTGACGGAAAGGGCGGTCCGGATCTGGCGCGCACCCGCCCTCCCCCCTCTGCGGGGGAGGGTGGCCCTCGCGTGCGCGAGGGTCGGGAGAGGGGAGCAACGGTGCAGAATAGGGCTCCGACCTCCATAAAGGCCGCGCCTCCTGCGGATGCCGCGTTCCCCTCTCCCCCCCTGCTTCGCAGGGGACCCTCCCCCGCAGAGGGGGGAGGGAGCGCCCATCGGTCTGCTCACGATTCCACCGCCCGGCCCTTGAGCGCGAACAGGCCGCGCGGGCGCTTCTGGATGAACAGGATGATGAAGATCAGGAGGCCGATCTTGGCCAGCACCGCGCCGACATACGGCTCGGCGAGCTTGTTCACGACGCCGAGCGTCAGCGCCGCCACCAGCGTCCCCCAGAGGTTGCCGACACCGCCGAACACCACCACCAGGAACGAGTCGATGATGTAGCCCTGGCCGAGATTGGGCGAGACGTTGTCGATCTGCGACAGCGCCACCCCGGCGATCCCCGCGATACCGGAGCCGAGCCCGAAGGTCAGCGCATCGACGTAGGGGGTGCGGATGCCCATCGCGGCGGCCATGCGGCGGTTCTGGGTGACCGCCCGGGTCTTCAGGCCGAACGCGGTCTTCCGCAGCACGAACAGGAGGCCCAGGAACACGGCCAGCGCGAACACGATGATCCACATCCGGCCCCAGGTGATCGACAGGCCGTAGAAATCGAAGGCGCCGCTCATGAAGGCCGGGGCGCCGACCTCGCGGTTGGTCGGGCCGAACAGCGAGCGCACGCCCTGCTGCAGGATGAGGCTGACCCCGAAGGTGGCGAGCAGCGTCTCCAGCGGGCGCCCGTACAGGAAGCGGATGATGAACCGCTCGATCAGCACGCCCATCAGCCCGGCGACCAGGAACGCGCAGGGGATGCTGATGGCGAGCGACCAGCCGAACAGGGACGGCGCCTTGGTGCGGATCAGCTCCTGCACGCCGTACGTCGTGTAGGCGCCGAGCATCACCATCTCGCCGTGCGCCATGTTGATCACGCCCATCACCCCGAAGGTGATGGCCAGCCCGATGGCGGCGAGCAGCAGGACCGAGCCGAGCGAGATGCCGTACCAGACGTTCTGGAGGGCCCCGAGGATGGCGAGCCGCGTCTCGATCGCCGCGATGCCGCGGGCGGCGGCTCCCCGCACCGCCTCGCTCGGATCCGCCGCAAGACCGCGCAGGATGCCCATCGCGTCGCCATCGCCCCGGGCCTGGATGGCGGGAATTGCGGCAATCCGGTCCGCCTCCCCGGTGCCGGGCTTGGCCAGCAGCACGGCGGCGCGGGCCTCGGTCAGCGCTTGGCGGATTCCGGCCTGCGTCTCGCGCGCCAGGGCCGCGTCGAGGGCCGGCAGCGCCGCCGCGTCCCGGGCCTTGAACACCGCGTCGGCGGCGGCGCGGCGCTTGGCCGAATCGGGGCTCGCGAGGTCGAGCTGCCCGCGGGCGGCCTCGATCGCCCGGCGGACCCGGTTGTTGGCGCGCACCGGCTTGAGGTCGGGGCTGTCGGCCGCCGGGGCGCCGGTCTTGGCGTCCACGACGGCGTTGCCCTGCCGGATCAGCAGAGCCTTGTCGGCGGGGCGTACGAGAAGCCGTCCGTCCGACAGGGCCGAGAGGATCGCGTCGGCGCGCGGGTCGCCGCTCGCCGCGAGCCCGGAGACGCCGGCCTCGATCTCGGCATAGCCGTCGCCGGCGAGCTGGCCGTAGGGATCGGGTACCTGGGCCAGCGCCGGGGCGGCCAGCAGCAGGAACAGGAGGGTGAGGAGACGAAGCATCGATGCCGTTCTGCGAGCCGGGAGCGGTGCGCCACATGGGTGAGGCGCGTATCCCCTCATCCCCGCGCGCGGGGAGAGGCCCGCATGGACCGCGTCGTCCATGCGGGGAGCGGAGGCGAAGCCGGAGCGGCGGTGAGGGGGGCGGCACCGGATGAGGCTCATCCCGAACGCCCCCTCACCTTCGGCTGCCGCCTCGCTTCCTGCCCCGACAAGGGGGCAGGAAGCCCTCTCCCCGCAGGCGGGGAGAGGGGAGATGCGGCTTACGCGCCGCCGCAGCTCTCGGTCTTGGTGTTGTAGTTGCCGCACTTGAGCTTGACCCAGTCGGCTTCGAGGTCCTTGGAGCCCTCGAGCTGCTTCGACCACGCCTCGCCGGGAATCAGCTTCTCGGTCTTCCACACCACATCGAACTGGCCGTTCGCCTCGATCTCGCCGATGAAGACCGGCTTGGTGATGTGGTGGTTCGGCAGCATCTTCGCGGTGCCGCCGGTGAGGTTCTTCTGCTCGATGCCCGGCAGCGCGTCGATCACCTTGTCGGGGTCGATGGTGCCGGCCTTCTCCACCGCCTTCACCCACATGTTGAAGCCGATATAGCTGGCCTCCATCGGGTCGTTGGTGACGGCCTTGGGGTTCTTCCGGAACGCCTGCCACGTCTTGATGAAGTCCTCGTTCTCCGGCGTCTTGATCGACTCGAAGTAGTTCCAGGCGGCGAGGTGGCCGGTAAGCGGCTTGGCGTCGATGCCGGCGAGTTCCTCCTCGCCCACCGAGAAGGCGACGACCGGGATGTCGGTCGCCTTGATGCCCTGGTTGCCGAGTTCCTTGTAGAACGGCACGTTGGCGTCGCCGTTGATGGTCGAGACCACGGCGGTCTTCTTGCCGGCCGAGCCGAATGCCTTGATCCTCGACACCTCGGTCTGCCAGTCCGAGAACCCGAACGGCGTGTAGTTGATCAGGATGTCCTCGTCCTTGACGCCCTTGGACTTGAGGTAGGCTTCGAGGATCTTGTTGGTCGTGCGCGGGTAGACGTAGTCGGTCCCCTCCAGCACCCAGCGCTTGGCGCCGCCGCCATCCTCCGACATCAGGTAGTCGACCGCCGGGATCGCCTGCTGGTTCGGGGCGGCGCCGGTGTAGAACACGTTGCGCTCGCTCTCCTCGCCCTCGTACTGGACGGGGTAGAACAGGATGTTGTCGAGTTCCTTGAACACCGGCAGCACGGACTTGCGCGACACGCTGGTCCAGCAGCCGAACACGGCCGCGACCTTGTCCTTGCTGATCAGCTCGCGGGCCTTCTCGGCGAAGAGCGGCCAGTTCGAGGCCGGATCGACCACCACCGGCTCCAGCTTCTTGCCGAGCACGCCGCCCTTGGCGTTCTGCTCGGCGATGAGCATCAGCATCGCGTCCTTGAGGGTGGTCTCGGAGATCGCCATCGTGCCCGAGAGCGAGTGCAGGATGCCGACCTTGATGGTCTCCTGCGCGTGTGCGGCCCCTGCGCCCGCGGCGCCGATGGCGAGCCCGGCGGCCAGCGCCGCGGCCCGGCCCCACGTTCCAAATGCTATCACGGCGGTGCCCTTCGTCGTCTTCGTTGAGACGGCCCGAAGCTCGCAATTCATGTGCCACATATTTAGGCAGTGGCCACGGCGTGGCCGATTTCCGAACGTGCAACTGCCCGCCTGCACGGCTCCGAACGCGCCGAATCCAGTGTACGCCAGTCGGTAGTGTAAGAATCCAGACGGATTGCGCTCGAAAAACTAACCTACTCGATACTGATGGTGTGTGCGGTGTGAAACAGTCAGGATCATCCGTCTGGATCTCGGGACGCGGGTGATTGGGAGATGGCCCGTGCTCCCGCCCGGATTCCGAGGGGGGCCATGGCGCTGCCGCAGCAATCCGCCGTTCGAAACCGTCTGCTCGCCGCCCTGACGCCGGAGGAGTTCGACCGCCTCGCCTCCGCACTGGAGCCGGTGCCCCTCGCCCTGCACGACGTGCTGATTGCACCGCAGCAGCCGATCACACAGGCCTACTTCGTCGAGGACGGGATCGTCTCCCTCGTGGCCGACACCCGCGAGGGGCGCATCGAGATCGGCCTCACGGGCCGCGAGGGCTTCGTCGGCGTGCCGCTCGCGCTAAGCGCGGAGACCACGCCCCATATGGCGATCGTGCAGGCCGGGGGCGAGGCGCTGCGCATCGGGGCCGACGCCTTGTGCGCGGCGCTCGATGCGAGCGCCAGCCTGCGCCGGGTGCTGGGGCGCTACGTGCAGAGCCTGATCGTGCAGGTGGGGCAGACCGTCTACGCCAATGCCGATCTCACCGTCGAAGCGCGCCTCGCCCGGTGGATCCTCATGACCCATGACCGCCTGGACCAGGACGAGCTGCCCCTGACGCACGAGATGCTCTCGAAGATGCTCGGCGTGCGCCGTCCCACGGTCACGATGGCGACCCACACGCTGGAGGGGGCCGGCATGATCCGGGCGCGGCGCGGGCGCATCACGGTGATCGACCGCGTGAAGCTGGAGGGTCTGGCGGGCGCGATTTATGGCAGTGGCGGAGTGTAGCGGATCCGCGCGTTTCTTCGGTCGGAGGATGGGCGCAAGCGGCCCGGCGCGTCTCCCTCCCCCCCGCGGAGAGGGGAGGGAGAATCCCGCGCTTGAACCGGCACCGCGCGTGTGAATCCGGCTTTCGGATCGTCGAGCGCGCCCGTGTCCCCTTCCCGTCAGCCCAGCCGAACCCGCCAGATCTCGGCGGCGTATTCCCGCATCGCCCGGTCGGAGGAGAACCACGCCATCCGGGCGGTGTTGCGGATCGCCTTGGCCCACCAGCCGCGGGGATCGCGCCACGCGGCGTCGATGGACCGCTGCACCCGCCAGTAATCGTCGAAATCGGCGGTGAGCAGGTACTGGTCGCGCCGGCGCAGATCGTCGGTGAGCGGGCGGAACCGGGCCGGCTCCTCCGGCGAAAACCGGCCGGAGGCGATCATGTCGAGCGCCGCCGCCAGGCGCGGCGAGGCCTGGATCGCCTTGGCCGCGTAATCCGGCTCGGCCTGCCGGGCGCGGACCCCGTCGGCCTCCAGGCCGAAGATGAAGATGTTCTCCGCCCCGACATGGTCGCGGATCTCGATGTTGGCGCCGTCGAGCGTCCCCACCGTGAGCGCGCCGTTGAGGGCGAACTTCATGTTGCCGGTGCCGGAGGCTTCCAGGCCGGCGGTGGAGATCTGCTCCGACAGGTCGGCCGCCGGGATGATCGATTCGGCAAGGCTCACGGAGTAGTTCGGCAGGAACACAACCTTCAGCCGGCCAGCGACGTCGGGATCGTCGTTGACCGCCTTGGCGATGTCGCAGGCGAGCTTGATGATCAGCTTGGCCTGCACGTAGCTCGGCGCCGCCTTGCCGCCGAAGATCTTGACGCGGGGCGTCCAGTCCCGGTGCGGCTCGGCCTTGATCGCCTGATAGAGCGCCACCGTCTCGACGACGTTGAGCAACTGGCGCTTGTACTCGTGGATGCGCTTGACCTGCACGTCGAACAGAGCGGCCGGATCGATATCGATGCCGGTGCGCTCGGCCACGACCTTGGCCAGGGCCTCCTTGCGCTCCCGGCGCACGGCGGCGTAGCGCGCCACGAAGGCCGGATCCTCGGCATGGGCTTCCAGGCCGCGCAGCAGCTCCGGATCGTCGAGGACGCCCGGCCCCACGGTCTCGACCGCGAGCCGGGTCAGGCCCGGATTGGCGTTGTGGAACCAGCGGCGGAAGGTGATGCCGTTGGTCTTGTTGACGATCTTGTCGGAATCCAGCGCGTGCAGGTCGGAGAAGACCGTGGTGCGCATCAGGTCGGTGTGGAGCGCCGAGACGCCGTTGACCCGGCGCGCGCCGTGGAAGGCGAGGTGCCCCATCCGCACCCGGCGGCCGTTCGACTCCTCGATCAGCGAGATCGAGGCGAGATAGGCCTCGGCATCCGCCGGCCCCTGCCGGCCGTGCTTGGACTGCTCCTCAAGGTGCATCCAGTTGATCAGGTAGATGATCTGCATGTGGCGCGGCAGCAGCCGCTCCATCAGCTCCACCGGCCAGGTCTCCAGCGCCTCGGGCAGGAGGGTGTGGTTGGTGTAGTGCAGCGTGTTGGTGGTGACGTGCCACGCATCCTCCCAGGAGAGGCCGTGCTCGTCGATCAGCAGGCGCATCAGCTCCGGCACCGCGATGGCCGGGTGCGTGTCGTTGAGCTGGATCGCCGCGTGGTCCGGCAGGGAGCGGACGTCGCCGCGCTCGGCCACGTGCCGGGCGAGCAGGTCCCGGAGCGAGGCGGCGGTGAAGAAGTATTCCTGGCGCAGGCGCAGCTCCTGGCCCTCGGCCGAGGAATCGCTCGGATAGAGCACCCGGGAGATCGCCTCGGCGCGCATCCGCGCCGCGACCGCGCCGACATGGTCGCCGCCGTTGAACCGGGCGAGGTCGATCGGCTCGCCGGCCTCGGCCTTCCACAGGCGCAGCGCATTGACGTGGCGCCCGCGCCAGCCGACCACCGGCACGTCGTGGGCCACAGCCCGCACGATCTCGGCCGGCTGCCAGTGCCGCCGGATCACCCCCTCCTCCGAGGACGACATCGTGACGGTGCCGCCGAAGCCGATCGCGTAGGCGGCCTCCGGCCGGGCGAATTCCCAGGGGTTGCCCTCCGCCAGCCACGTCTCCGGCGCCTCGCGCTGCCAGCCATCCTCGAAGGATTGCCGGAACAGGCCGTGGTCGTAGCGGATGCCGTAGCCCATCGCCGGGATGCCGATGCTGGCCATGCTCTCCATGAAGCAGGCGGCCAGTCGCCCGAGGCCGCCATTGCCGAGCGCCGCATCGGGCTCCGCGTCCTCGACGGCGCCGAGATCGACCCCGAGTTCCTTGAGCGCCGCCCGGGTGGTCTCGGTCAGGCCGAGATTGTTCATCGCGTCCGACATCAGCCGGCCGATCAGGAATTCCAGCGACAGGTAGTAGACGCGCTTGTTCGGCACGCCGCGCTCGGCCGCCATGCAGGCCGCCACGATCCGCTCGCGCAGCGCGAGGGCGGTCGCCGCGAACCAGTCGCGCGGGCGCGCCGTCTCGGGGGTCCGGCCCAGCGAGAAGGCCAGCTTGGCGCGGATCGATTCCCGCAGGTCCACCACCGCGTCGCCGCTGGCGGAGAGCGTCGGGGCGGCCCAGGACGCGGGCGCCGGAGCCGCGGCGGCATGCTCCTCGTGCGCGCCTTCCAGCGGCGCGGGCCGGATCAGAACGTCGTTCAACACCTGCGGGTCCCCCAAAGTCTGAGTCCCGGATCGTTGCCGGGGAAATCGTGGGCCGATTGTCTTATGTAATGGATTGCCGCCGCGTGAACGGTCAGGCGACCCATGCCCCGAAGCCTCCGACTGTGCGGACAGCTTCCGGCGAAGTCATGGCGGCGCCGCTCCACTAAGGCGTGCAGGGCCGACACGCACGATATAGCGCGCCCTCGTGACATTCCAGTCACACGCGCCGGACAGGGTATCCGCATCGCCGGTCGCCAGCGGAGCGGTTCGCCGCTAGAGCGCTCTCCGACGAAGTGGACACCGGTTCGGCGCAAGAGAGCGCGTCGTAACAAGAGCTTTGAGGCGTGCACGATTGCAAAGCGATCGGGCACGCCTCTAAGCCCCGGTCGGCAACGCGAGGGGCTGAGGCATGACCGACACCGTCTGGTGGAAGCACGGGACCGTCTATCAAATTTATCCCCGCTCCTTTCAGGACACGAACGGCGACGGAGTCGGCGACCTTCCGGGTATCACCGCGCGGCTCGACTACCTCGCCTGGCTCGGGGTCGACGCCGTGTGGATCTCGCCGATCTACCCCTCGCCCATGGCGGATTTCGGCTACGACGTGGCCGATTATTGTGGGATCGACCCGCTGTTCGGCACGCTCGCGGAGTTCGACGCCCTGATCGCCGAGGCCCGCCGGCGCAGGCTGAAGGTGATCCTCGACTTCGTGCCCAACCACTCGTCGATCGCGCATCCCTGGTTCGCGGAGAGCCGGTCGGCGCGCACGAACCCGAAGCGGGACTGGTACATCTGGCGCGATCCCGGCCCCGATGGCGGCCCGCCCAACAACTGGGTGTCGAATTTCGGCGGCCCGGCCTGGACGCTGGATGAGGCCACCGGGCAGTATTACTACCACGCCTTCCTGACGGAGCAGCCGGACCTGAACTGGCGCAACCCCGCGGTGCGGGAGGCGATGCACGACGTGCTCCGGTTCTGGCTGGAGCGCGGCGTCGACGGCTTCCGGGTCGACGTGATCTGGCACCTGATCAAGGATGCGGGGTTCCGCGACAACCCGGCCAATCCCGATTACGCGCCGGGCGCGCCGGAGATCAATCGCTTCCAGCAGGTCTACTCCGCCGACCGGCCGGAAATCTTCGACGTGATCGCCGGGATGCGGGATGTCCTGCGCCCGTATGGCGAGCGGGTGCTGATCGGCGAGATCTACCTGCCGGTGGAGCGGCTGGTGGCCTATTACGGCCCGGACCTCTCGGGCGCCGACCTGCCGTTCAACTTCCAGCTGATCCAGACCCCGTGGCAGGCCGAGGCCGTGGCCGAGCTCGTGGCGCGCTACGAGGCAGCCCTGCCCGAGGGCGGCTGGCCGAACTGGGTGCTGGGCAACCACGACCAGCCGCGCATCGCCGCCCGGGTCGGGCAGGCCCAGGCCCGCATCGCCGCGATGCTGCTGCTGACCCTGCGGGGCACGCCGACCCTCTATTACGGCGACGAGATCGGGCTCGGCCATGTCCCGATCCCGCCGGGCCGCGCGCAGGATCCCTGGGAGCGCAACGAGCCCGGGCACGGCCGCGACCCGGAGCGCACGCCGATGCAGTGGGACGACGGCCCGAACGCGGGCTTCTCCACGGCCGAGCCCTGGCTACCGCTCTCGGCGGACTGGCCGACCCGCAACGTCGAGGGCCAGCGCTCCGACCCCGCCTCCATGCTCACCCTGTACCGGCGGTTGCTCGCCCTACGCCGCGACCACGCGGCGCTGGCGGTGGGCGACTATCGCGGCGTGAAGCCGGGGGCCGCAGAGGTGTTCGCCTACGAGCGGTACACGGGCGATGAGGTTCTGCGCGTGGTGCTGAA
>NZ_JALNUM010000067.1:0-34720 GCF_026540795.1 Methylobacterium sp. GC_Met_2 | reverse complement strand
CGCCGCCAAGCACCGTGCCCAGTCTCGGCCCGTGTTGAGGTTCGCGTTGGGCATCCTCGCCAGGTAACCTTCGACGGTCAGCGCAGGCTCGAGCTGACGGACGTTTCGAAGAGCCTCGCGGGCCTCGCTCATCCGGCCCTGGTTGACGAGCGCGATCGTGAGGACACGCCAGGTCGACAGGTGCATGCGGTTGAGCATCAAGGATGAGCGCGCCAGCCGCTCTGCGTTCTCATAATCCTGCGCCGACAGTTCGGCCGTCGCAGCGAGCGACTCGAAGTAGTAGCGCAGGGGATCGAGGGGCGAGAGTTCCAGAGCGCGCCGTGTCGAGGCGACCGCCGTTTCGCCATCCCCGAGGAAGGCGTGGACCGTCCCGCGGTAGAGCCAGCCCAAAGCATGACTTGGATTGACAGCAATGGCCTCGTCGCAACGCGCCCGCGCAACATCAAGGTCTTTCAGCAGATGGCAGTAGACGAAACCTTCTGTCGCAAGGGCGAGGGCATCTGAGGGATTGCGGTCGAGTGCTGCGCGCGTCGAGCCCAAGGCTTCGGCCGCTTCCTGATCACGGTTCTCGGACCAACCCCTGGTGACGCGCAGGACGAACCAATTACCCAGCAGGGCGTGCGGCGCGGCCATGCGGTTGTGTCGGTTGATCAGCTCGTCGAGGAGTTGGCGAGTCCGCAGGAAATCCTGCCTGTTCGCGCGATGCATCAAGGTGGAGCTGCCCAGAAGCAAGGAGTAGCTCTCCAGGCTCGGCAGGGGCTGGGTCCGGATATGTTCGATTTCAGTTTCGAAGATCGACTCATGCGTAGCCTGGGCGATGAGAGCTGCGAGCTCACTGTCTGCCTGGAGGAGGTCATCGACCCGTCCGCTGAAGCGATCAGCCCACAGCACCCGATTGCCGCGAGACTCGGACAGTTCTCCCGTAACCAGGATGTTACCGCGATCCGCGACAAAACTGCCACTGAGGATATAGGTCGCTTCTAGACAGGCCGAAATCTCCTCAATGGCGTCGGACCGATCCCGAAATACAGCGGTCGACCGTCGTGAGATGACCTTAAGGTTCGTGTTTTTGGAAAGGCGGCACATGACACCATCGGCGATCAGGGTGCCGACATCGAGATACGCCGCTGTCTTGCTGCTCGCCTGGAAGGGAATGACTGCAACCGACGGTACCATTGCGGCTTCGGAGTCGCGCCGGCCAGGCATGGTCGTTCGCGGAGCAGCGGGCCCGATCCGATAGGCACGGACCGGCTTGTCGAAATGCTTGAGGAAGCAGTCGCCGAGATCCTCGCAGGAGGCATCCACCCCGTGCGTCAGCTCATCTCGGGCGGCGGCGTTTCCGATGGTGTCACCGGGCCCGCCCAATTGAGCGAGCGCGGCGGCAAGCCCCTCATACGCCGAAATGCCAGCGATTGTTTCGCCTGGGCCAGCCAGTGTCGCAAGCCGCGCCGCCAGATTAATGCCCGTGCCGTATACGTCTCTGCCGTCGCTCCAGGCCGCGGTCACGTTCAAGCCGGCTCGGAGGTGAAAATGTCGATCCTCGGGCAATCCGACGTTTAAACGGGCGGTCGCCCGATGCATGTCATGCGCGGCGGACGCCGCGTCGGATACGGCTTGGAACCGCAGCAGAAGGCCATCGCCAAGGCTCTTTATGAGTACTCCGTCATATCTTGGTAATATTTCCTGCGAGACAACATTAACAAAGTCCATCCATCGACTGACAGTCTCGTATTCGTCCTGTCGCATGAGACGCACGGATTCGACGAGGTCAACGAGCAGGATGACGACGTCTTCGCGCACGAGTCCTGAGCTTGCGGACCGCAAGCTCAAGCGCTCCGGAAGGATACATGGCTCGTCGTGGGGAATGGCTAAGCCCTCGCTCACGCCGAATCAGCGATGCCAGATCTATTATTCTCATGAATACCATATTCGAGCCGTAACATCCCGCATTCGCGCGTGCGGTTGGCATTATTTTCAACTGAAAATTAGAATGGATAAAGTTGCATTAATTAAAATGATCACCGAGCACAATATTCTTAGAAAGCAATGCGCCAAAAATTCTTTAAGACAACCGATAATAACGCACTGCTGCTTATATATGCCGATCGATTTCATCACCGCCCCTCGGAGCAATATAAGACCGGATTCTTGCGACGCTGGAGTCGTCCTGATCTCGGCTGCGCATTCTGATTGCGGCTTGAAAAGTGTTTTCCCGCGCTCCCCGCGCGCTGATAGGTGTCTCTGCGACGAGCGAGCGCCTGCCCGCTCGATCCACGCCATCACGGCGCGAGCCCCCGGCCCATCGTCGTCAGCGACTAAAGGAGTGCGGTTAGCGATATCGAGGGCTTGAAGTGGTGCCATCCGGCAAGCTTCGACGTTCGGCCGTTTGTGCGAGCGTGGGACGCTGGTCAGCGCGCGGTCAAGCCGGCTTACAACCCGCCCGAACCAAGTATCCTCCGGCAAGCCTTTCGCGTCGTCGCTGGCGCCAAGGCGGTCGCGCATCCGGACAGGCTCGCGATGGCCGCGCTGGTCGACAACAGGGCGACCAGCGCCAGGGTCGAGCCCGACGTGGCCGACGCCAAACCCCGCCTCCACCGAGAACACCGCGTCCCGCTTGCCCCGCTGGCGCGTGAGCAGGGCCGTGCCGAGCTTGGGGACGGAAGCGCCCGGGGCCACATCGCCGCTATCGCCGCCGGCACGCCTCGACGATACTCAGGCGGCGTGAGACAGTCTGGCGGCGCGGAAGCGGGCGACGCTAGCGAGCGCCGGTGAAGAACGTAGCGTAGCCATCCATGTGGACGCGTTCGAGATGCGCTTGATAGGCCGCGTAAGCCGGCTCATGCGGCGCAATGCGGCCGTAACCGAGGTCAGCCGCGAGGCGCTCCGGCAGCAGGGCGAGCGGGGCCGCAGCGGGCGTGAGTTGCGTGCCGCGGCCGGCGTGGAGCGTAGTGAGAATTCCGTACATCGCGCCGCGAATGTTGGGACGGCACAGCACCGCGAGGCGATGCTGCCCGTGCCAGTTGGTCACGAGATAGATCATGCCGGATTGGCTCGGGACGGCGACGCTGCCGGACTGCGCAAAGGGGGCATCGACCCGCTCGGCCTCGCGGAACACCAAGCGCGCGCTGGCCGCATCCTAGGCGATCTCGGTGCGGTAGGCGAAAATGGCCCCCGCCGTCTCGAACGAGGGACGCAGGGTGAGATAGCGGCCCTCCAGCCAGGACACGCCTTCCTGCGCGTAGGCTCCGAGTTCGTCGGGGGCGTGACGCGGCAGGTCCGGAGCCGAGGCCTGCCCCATCGGCTGCCTCAAAGATTGGCCCAACGCCTCCTCCAGCCGGATCGTGGTCGCCAGGGTGAAGGGCCGGCGGCCGGCGAGCGCCTTCTCCAGCGTCGAGAGGCTGATCCGAGCCTCCTCGGCCAGCGTCTGCCGGGAGATGCGCCGGCGGGCCAGCGCCTCGCGCACGGTCTGGGCAATGGCGCGGCTCTGCGCCTCGGACAGTTCGATCTCGCTCACAGGCTCGGCTCGCACGGGCTCGATCCGCACAGATCCGCACGAAACCGCACATTTGCGCAAGCGCGGCCAGGCTGATCGTCCTCGCCAACCCGTCAGGAACGCCCCGCCTCCGAGGCCAGCTCGGTCTCGACGATCAGCCGCAGCGGGCCGGACTGGAGCGCCTCAAGGGGCCAGCAGGTGACGAGGTCGAGGTGCCGGCCGGGGGCCTGCGGGTCGATGCCCGAGGCGTCCCAGCGCGCCACCCGGGTTCCGGTGACGCGGAAGCGCCGGGTCCGGCCGTCGCGGCCGGTTACCGTGACGGGATCGCCGGGCCTGAGCTGCCCCAGCACCGCGAACTGCGTGTCGCGGTGGGCGGCGAAGATCGCGGTGCCGGGCGCGCCGGCCTCCGGGGTGCCGTCCAGATGGCCGGGGCCGAAGGCAAGGGCCTGGCCGCTCCCGCCCCGCAGCACCACGAAGCTGCGGCCCGCGACGGTGAGCAGGGCGACAGGCTCGGTGTCGGCCCAGGGCCAGGGCCGGGCGGACCGGCCCTCGGCCAGGGTGCGGGCGAAGGCGCGTTCCAGCAGCACCTGCGCCAGGGCGGCCTTGGCGGGGATCCAGGCGGCCCGCGCCGCCAGCCCGAGTCCCACGAGGGTGAGGAGGGCGGCTAGCGCCCTCCCCAGTCCGGTTGCCAGGCCGCTTGTCACCGCGCGTCTCCGACCGACCGGCCGCTGCGCCGCAGGCCGACGCCCAGCAGGAGGCCCAGGAGTGCGAGGAGCAGGCCCAGGCCGAGCTGCGCCAGAATCCCGGCCCCGGTCTGCGGCAGGTCGATGGCCGCGCCGTCGGCGCGGATCGGCACGATCCGGGCGGCCCCGTCGTCGGCGGGCGCGACAGCGGGCCGGTCCGTGCCGAACACCTTGGCGAAGTCCCAGCCGGCCGGCAGGTTCAGCGGCAGGTCGGCGGCGACCGGGGGCGTGCCCGGCGCCCGACGCGGGGTGGCGTCGATGGCCACGAGGCTTGTCAGCCGCGTCGTCAGGCCGTGCTCCAGGGCGAGGGCCAGGATGGTGGCGTCGGCCGCGTCGCCGCCGAGGCGCCCGGTGATGCGCGCCGTCTCGGTCTCGCCGATCCGGGAGCGCGCCCAGATCTTGGAGATGCCGGCACCCGCGCCCGCCTCGGCCAGGGGAAGCGTCCGGGTCCAGGTCCGGCCGCCCACCCGGCCCGAGACGGTCACGGTTCCTTCCGACGCCCCCGGCAGCCGCGCAGCGAAGACCAGCGGCTCGCCGCGGTACAGATCGGGCAGCGCGCCGGGCGTGACCGCGACGCCCGGGACCGAGAAGGTCGCGGTGAGGTCGGTGACGGCCGGGGATTCCAGCTTCTCGTAGAGCGCGCGGGTCCGGTCGCCGACCTGCGCAAGGTCGCGGATCTCCGTGAAGCTGCCGCGGCCGATCTCGGCGGCGTGACGCATCAGGTGGCCGTTGGGCGCCGAGCCGAGGCTGACCATGAACAGGCGCGTGCGCCCGAGATTCGCGTGGATCGCCGCGAAGATCCGCTCCTCGTCGCCGACGGCGCCGTCGGTGAGGAACACGACCTGGCGCACCCGCCCGTCCTCCGGGTGGGGATCGGCGAGCGCCGCCTTGAGGGGCGCCAGCATCTCGGTGCCGCCGCGGGCCTCCAGGGCGGCGACGAAGCGCTCAGCTTCCGCCAGGGCCGCCGGCGTGGCCGGGACCGGCTCGGGATGCAGCGCGTCCCAGGTGTCGTCGAAGCGGATGACGTTGAAGCGGTCCTGTGACGTCAGACGGCCGAGCCCGGCCAGCAGCCCGGCCTTGGCCTGCCGCATCGAGGCGCCGGACATCGAGCCGGAATTGTCGATGACGAAGGTGACGTCGCGCGCCGGCCGGGCCGCCGCATCGGTCTCGATCGCGGGCGGATTCACGGCGGCCAGCAGGTAGGTCCGGCCGGCGACGGTCTCGCGAAACAGGCCGAGATCGGGCACCCGGCTTGGGGCCGGCGACCAGGTCAGCTCGAGGTCGCGGTCGGCCGGCACGACGCCGGCGGCGAGCGTGATGGTGCGCGCCTCCGGGCCGGTCTCGGTCACGCGGATCGCGTGGGTGGCACTCTGCACGGCGCCGACCGCGAAGCCCGCCTGGAGACGCACCGTGACGGCGACCGGATTGGTCGGCGGCGACAAGGCCGGGTCGAGCACCGGCGGGCTGATCCGGGCGCGATCCGGCACCGGATCGCGGGCCGCCTCGGCTACGCCGTCGAGGGAGACGGCGTCCACCGAGCTGGGAGCCGGATTGTAGCGGGGCGCGACCACCAGGGGCAGGCACAGCGTCCGCATCTCGCCCGAGACGGGAATCGTCTGCTGATAGGTGATCTGGACCAGCACCGTCTCGCCAGGGCCGATATTGGCGACCGCGTTGGTGAAGATGTTGGGCCGCTCCTGCGCGGTGAGCGCCGCCGACTGCCCGGCCGCCTTCGCGGCCTCGTAGGCGCGCTTGGCCGCCGCCCGCTCGCGGATGTCGGCGACGATCACGCGGGTGCCGACGACGAGCTTCATCCCGTCGACGGCCGCGTCCTCCGGCAGGGGATACACGTAGATGCCCTCGACCCAGTCCGCCGTGGTGTTGCGGAAGGCCTGGGTGACGGTGGCCCGGGCGGTCGGGCCGCTGACATCGACGCCGATGTCGGTGGCGAGCTGAAGGGCCTCGACCGGCGCGGTGCCGGCCGGCCCGCGCAGAGTCAGGCCGCCGCGTGCCGGCCCCGGCGCCGCGTGGGCCGAGGCGAGCATGACGAGAAGCGCCAGCAGCGCGAGGAAGAGCGGCGACAGCGCGGCGTTGCGGTTGGGCTCGACCGCGGGTCGTGGAGCGAAGAACGGCATCGGGGAAACCTCCTGGGCCGGCGGATCGGGGCCGGCTCGCCGCTGAAGCTCCCGCGCTTGCCGCTGCGCCGCCACGAGAAGCTTCGCCCTTTTCCAGGCTCCGGCCGTACCCACCGGCCGCGTCCGGGCGGATCCGTGCCGGGCCGGTGCGGTTTCGTGCGCCGCAGGACGGTCCGTGACGGAGCGGCCGGTCGCCTTGACAGCGGCGCCATCCACATCCTAGTTATACTCATGTTGAGTATAACTAGGATGACGACCGAAGCCGCCCTCCGCCATATGCGAAGCCGGGACGGCGTTCCGCCCCGCCGAACTCTACCGCTTCGACAGGTCGGGTCAGTTCTGAGGAGACCATTATGGCCGCGCTCCGCAACATCGGTGTGATCGCCCAGCTTCGAAGCGAGGCGAGCAGCCACGTGATCCGCTTCCGCAACGGCCGGGTCCGGCAGAGCGGGCGGGGTCTGGTCTTCTGGTTCCGGCCCGAGACCGCCAGCATCAGCGAGGTGCCGGTGGACGACCGCGAGATGACCCTGTTCGTCCGCGGCCGCAGCCGGGACTTCCAGACCGTCGTGGTCCAGGGGACGATCGGCTGGCACGTCGTCGATCCGGAGCTGCTGGCCAGCCGGGTCGACTTCTCGATCAACCTCCGCACCGGGCGCCTGCAGGGTGAGCCGATCGAGCGGATCGAGGCGCGCCTCGGCGGCATCGCCAGCCAGGCAGCGCTGCACTATCTCGGGGCGAGCCCGATCGGCGCCCTCCTCGATGCGGGGCCGGAGCCGCTGCGCGCGGTCCTCGAACGGGTGCTTTCCGACGCCCCGGCGCTGGCCGAGATCGGTGTCGCAGCCGTGTCGATGCGGCTCACCAACCTCGCGCCGACCAGCGAGCTGGAGCGCGCCCTGCAGACGCCGACCTTCGAGGCCCTGCAGCAGAAGGCCGACGAGGCGACCTTCTCCCGGCGCGCCCTCGCGGTCGAAAAGGAGCGCGCCATCGCGGAGAACGAGCTCGCGACGAAGACCGAGCTCGCCCGGCGCGAGACCGTGCTGATCGCCCAGGAGGCCGAGAACGCCCGCGACCGCGCCGCCGGCGTCGCGGAGGCGCGGGGCCTGGAGGCGGCCGCGGAGGCCGAGCGCATCCGGCTCGTCGAGGGCGCCCGGGCCGAGGCGGAGCAGCGCCGCGCCGCAATCTACCGGGACATGCCGCCCGCCGTCCTGCTCGGATTGGCAGCCCGGGAACTCGCCGGCAAGCTGGAGACGATCGAGCACATCAACGTCACGCCCGACCTGCTGGCTTCCATCCTCGGCGAGGTTCGCGGCGCGCTTCCCGCGCGGCTCACGCCGCGCTGAGGTGACCCGTCATGCCGGCCATCACCCCCCGCGTGGTCTTCGTGATCCGCGACACGGATTACGAGTTGCTCATCGCCCGGCACGCGACCCGCGGCCAAGTCCAGTTCTTTCTGGAAAGCCGGGGCCAGACGCTCGCCGAGGTCGAGGCATGCCACGCCCGGTTCCTGGCCGTGCTGGCGGAGGCCCGGGCGTCGGTGCCCCTGGACTGGCGGCAGGCCCTGGTGCGGCGCCCCGACCTCGATCGCTTCCTGTTCGCCCCCGAGGACGTGGTCGTGGCCGTGGGGCAGGACGGGCTCGTGGCCAACGTCGCCAAGTACCTCGACGGGCAGCCAGTGGTCGGCGTCAACCCGGCGCCCGACCTCTACGACGGGGTGCTGGTCCGGGTTCGGATCGAGGCCCTGCGCGAATTGCTGCCGGCCAGCGCGGCCGGCGCCGCGCCCCTGCAGCGGCGCACCATGGTGCAGGCGACCTTCGACGGCGGCGAGCGGCTGCTCGCCCTGAACGAGATCTTCGTCGGCCACCGCAGCCACCAATCCGCGCGCTACCGCATCGACGACGGGGCGCGGGCGGAGGACCAGTCGTCGAGCGGTCTGATCGTGGCCTCGGGCACCGGCCTGACCGGCTGGGCGCGCTCGATCAGCGAGGCGACGCACCTCACCGTGGATGTGGGCATCGAGGAGGCGGCCTTCGGCTACTGGGTGCGCGAACCGTTCCCGAGCGTCGCCACCGGCACCGACCTGCGCGGCGGCAAGTTCGCCGGATCGCCCCTTACGGTGGTGTCGCGGATGAACGAGGGCGGCGTGGTGTTCTCGGACGGGATCGAGCAGGATTTCGTCGCCTTCGACTGGGGGCGGCGCGTCGCGATCACGCCGGCATCCCGGTCGCTCAATCTTGTCCTTCCTTGATGCAACACGATTTCGCTCGACGTGGTCATGTCCCCGGTGATCCCCGAACAGCGCCGGAGGGGCCTTGGCCGGGAGGAGCACAAGGGGACGATTCTGCGGGACAATCTCGGCCTGCCGCGCTTCGACAACCGGTTCTCCGCGCCGCACGGTGATCGACGTGTTTTGGGTCCGGACATTGTCTGACGGCGCTCGAAATCCGCGGCTGCGGCGACCAAGTCGAGGCGCGGCTGCCAGGCAGTGCAGCCACCTCAGGCCCACCCCGTGGTCCGTCGCCTTGCCCACCGGCACGACCGGCATAGCCGACCCGCACGCCGGAGGTGAAGGTGGCGGGGGCGGCAACAGCACGGTCACCCGCAGGCCCGCCCGCGCACCCGCATGCTCTGGCCGACCTCGCAGACCTGATGGCGCCCGCCCCCGCGGGCGCCGACACCGCAGCCCCCAATCGCCGTAGCTCGGCTCGCGTGGTCCTCGCCGGCATGGCCGGCCCCAGAGACACCTTGGGCGATGCGCCGGTGACGCGGCCGCTCAGCCCTGTCGCGGCTCTGCGCCTTCGGCTAAGCTGCCGGCATGATTCGATGTGCCGAATCCCGTCCGTTTCGCCGGCTCGCAGCTGGTCTCGTGCTCGGGGCCTGCTGCCTGTCGGCGGGGCCCGCCGCCGCTCAGGCTCTCCTGTGGCCGTCGATCGGCTTCGCCCCCCTGCCCTCCTTTGCCTGGCCCGCGCCCGCCGAGGACGCAGCCGGCCGCTGGACCGGCTCCTACGCCCGCCTGTCGACCGGCTATGCGGTGACGAGCTCCCGGCATTTCGGCAGCTATTCCGGCCCGACCATCGGCTTCGAGGCCGGGCGGATGTGGCAGGAGGGCCCGATCCTCTACGGCATCAGCGGCGGCTTCGATTATCTCGCCGGGCTCGACAGCACCCTGGCGCCCGGCTACGGGCACCTCGCCTACAGCCGCGACTTCGCCGGCGCCCTGGCGGTAAAGGTCGGGACGCTGCTGACACCGGACGTCCTGGTCTACGGGAAGGGCGGCGCCTTGGCCCTGCACGAGAGCCTGCGGGTCGGCCCGACGCCCGCGACCCTGCCGTTCAGCCGGCAGGACATCGCGGTGCGTCCGGTGGCGGGTGTCGGGGTCGAGTGGGCCGTCACGGACCGGCTGTCGCTGGCCGTCGAGGCCGGGGTAGTCGGCGGCGGGATTCGCTGAGGGACCGTCACGCCGAGCGGGATGCCGGGTCGCAGGACCGCGCCAGGGATGGGAGGTCGCGCCACCCGTAGGCAACTTCGGTGAACCGTCCGCGCCCGCGGACGGCCTCCGGCCGATCGAGCAGGGTGCCGCCGAAACCCTCGACGAAGCGGCGGCCGGGGGCGTTCGTACGCAGCACCCAGGCGCCTATGGCCCGGTAACCCGCCTGCTGCAGGCTCGCCGCCATTGCGGCGGCCAGAGCCCGGCCAATGCCGCGCCCCTGGGCGGCCCGCACGACATAGGGCCCCCGGAACTCCCCGTCGAAGCCTGCCGCCGCCAGGTCGCCCGCGCGCTGAGCGTTTCTGAGGCTGAATCCGACCGGCTTCCCATCCAACTCGGCCAGGAAGGCCACTTCGTCAGCATCCGGCTGCGGGCTGCTGAGAACCTGCGCCCACCACGCCTGCCGCACCTCGACCGTGAGAGCGTCGATCATCTCGGGGGGTAGGAGGCCGCCATAGGCCTCGTGCCAAGCCGTCACGTGGAGTGCGGCGATCGCGGCTGCATCGTCCGGTCCCGCGCGCCTTACGACGAGCGCGCGCGTCGTCGCGATCCTGATCACGGCCATAGGCTCAACGTCCGGTCGCCGGACCTTGCCGTCCGCTACTTCGGCACGAACGCCCAGTAGTCGAGATCGAGAATCACCGACGGATCGTAGCCATCCCCCGCGCGATCCGGGAAGGCGCCGCAGGGTTGGTTCTTGGTGGCCACGGTACGCAGGCGCAGGAGCCCGACATCGGCGCGGCCGACATCCGCCGTCGCCAGAACCTCGCTCCAGGCATAGACCGTGTCGCCGGCAAACAGCGGCGCCACGTGCCGGCCGGCATTGATGCCAGCGAGCGCGAAGGCGTTGGCGAGCCCGTTGAAGCTGAGCGCCCGGGCGAGCGAGATCACGTGCCCGCCGTAGATGAGGCGGCGGCCGAAACGGGTGTCCTTGGCGGCCAGCCCGTCGAAATGCACCTTCGCGGTGTTCTGGAACAGGCGCGTGGCGATCTGGTGCTCGGCCTCCTCGACGGTCATGCCGTCGACGTGGTCGATCTTTTCGCCGACCGCATAATCCGCGAAGCGGTGCGGGCTGCCGGCCAAGTCCGTATCGTAGGCGGTAGCCGAGAGTGGCGGCAGCGCACCCGCCAGATCCTGCGGATCCACCACCTTGGCGAGGGTCGGCACGCGTTCCTCGGCGATCGCGGCTTCGGGGTCGCGCTTGCGCACCAGCACCCAGCGGCAATAGCTCAGCAGGGTCTCGCCGCGCTCGTCGGAGCCAACCGAGCGCACGTAGACCACGCCGGTCTGGCGGTTCGAACTCTCCTTGAGGCCGATCACCTCCGAAACGGTCGATACGGTCTCGCCCGGATAGACCGGCCGCCGGAACCCGCCCTCCGCGTAGCCGAGATTGGCCAGCGCGTTGAGGGAGACGTCCGGCACGGTCTTGCCGAACACCATGTGGAAGGTCAGCAGATCGTCGAGCGGGCTCTTCGGGTAGCCGAAGGCGCGCGCGAAGGCGTCCGAGGACTGGACCGCGAAGCGCGGCCCGTAGAGGCCCGTGTACATCGCCACGTCGCCCACCGTGACGGTGCGCGGGGTGGCGTGGCGGATGGTTTCGCCGAGGCGGAAATCCTCGAAGAAGCGGCCGGGATTCGTCTTCACGGGGGATCGATCCTACTGCGCGTAAACGTAGGTTGCGGGCACGGCATACTCGTGCAGCAGGCGGCTGATGAACAGCAGCAGCAGGATGAGGATGATCGGCGAGATGTCGACGCCACCGAGATTGGGCAGCAGGTTGCGGATCGGCCGCAGCACCGGCTCGGTGATCCGGTAGAGCACCTCTCCGATCTGCGCGACGATCGGATTGCGCACGTTCACTACATTGAACGCCACGAGCCAGCTCAGGACCGCGCTGGCGATGAGGACGTAGATGAAGAGCTGGACGACCGTGTCGAAGAGCCAGATCAGGGCGTTCATGCGGGTTCGCGCGCTATCCTCGGGGCGCCCGCATCCCGGCGCCGGAGCGGCGCGCGGCGGGCGACGTTGAAACAGGGAATTGACAGGCTGAGCCGCCCGCGCCTACAAGGCCGGCGCCTCGACGGGGCTGTAGCTCAGATGGGAGAGCGCCGCAATCGCACTGCGGAGGTCAGGGGTTCGATTCCCCTCAGCTCCACCAGGGGTCCTTGCGCAAATCGCAGGATCCCGGTGGTCTTCGAACTACTCGACTTGTCAGTAGCTTAGCTGGAGCGTCTTGCTTCAGCCGCGTCTCTGTCGCGTCTCCGGGGCCGGATCACCGGCCATTCTGCCCCCGGTCTCCAGCGGCCTCATTCCCGTTTCCTGCGATGCTGCCCGCGGCCCTCGATTGGTTTTTCCGCGACCGCACCAGCGGGCGCATCGTGATTGGCCAGTGGCCGAACACGCCGCGGTGGCTGTTCGGCTTGATGCAGGCCGTCGCCTGGATCGCGGGGGAGGACACCGCCGTCGGCCGTGAGGCGGACCTCGCATCCTGGATTGCCCTCTCGGTCTGGGCGGGCGATGAGCTACTGCGCGGGGTCAACCCATGGCGGCGCTGCCTGGGAGCCGCAGTGCTGATCAGGAAGGCGGTTTGCCTGATCGCCTGATCGCTTCCGGAGTCGATGGCGTCAGTCGTGCGGAGCCCCAGCAAGACGCTCAGACGTTACAAACCGAGGAAGCGTTCTTGCGCGTCCCAGGCGGGGGGCAGCTCGCAGAGATGGCGCAGGCCGATGCCCCGGGGCAGCCTCGCCTCGACGATCGCGCGGACGATGCGGGGGGAGAGCAGGGCGAGCGACAGCGTCATGCGCACCGAGCGCTCGGTGCGCTGCTCGGCCAAAGCGATCGTCTCGATGCCCGGGCTTCGCCCGGTCACGAGATCCTGCATCCATGTCCGGCCTGCGGCGATGCCTGAGAGCATGCGGGTGCGATCTTCCGCCTTCATCGCCCGCAGCCGATCGCCCTCGCGGCCCGGCGGTACGACGATCGCCTGGCGGCGCCGCTGCGGCTGATGCGTGAAGGACAGCGACAGTGAAGGGCGCTCCCCCGTGAACTGCAGCACGAGGTGATCGGCATGCACCGTCACCGTCTCGAGTTCAGCTGCGACCAAGGCAGCGTCATCAAGCGGTGCTGGGCTCGGTGCAGCGATGCTCCGCAGACCGGCCACGACCACCGCCTCGATCGATGCAGCAGGCAGGCGCAGCCGCTTGTCGTTTATCCCTACTGTCCGGGAGACGTAGTAGCGGTAGCGCACCGCGCCCTTCTGGGCGTGGCTCGGCACCATCAACTCGCCCCCGGCATCGCGCAGGCGCCCGGCGAGGAGATGCACGCTCTCAGCTCGCGTGCGGTGATGCTGATGGTGGTTGGTGGCGAGCCGATCCTGCACGGCCTGCCATGTCGCTTCGTCCACGATCGCGGAATGCTGGCCTTCATGGACCTGCCCCTTGTGCCGGAGCTGACCCACGTAGAGAGGATTGCCCAGCAGCTTGTACAGATGCCCGCGTGAGAAAGGACCTCCACCGGTCTCTCGCCCGGCCCCGTCGCGGCGAGCCGGCAGGGTGATGCCCTGCCCGTCGAGGTCCTGCTTCAGCCCCGCCACCGTGCCGTGGGCGAGGTAGCCCGCGAAGATCGCCCGGACGAGGGCGGCGTGCTCCTCGACGACGTGCAGCGCTCGGCCCTCGACCCGGTAGCCGAGCGGCACGACCCCGCCCATCCAGATCCCCTTGCGCTTGCTCGCGGCGATCTTGTCGCGGATGCGCTCGCCGGTGACCTCTCGCTCGAACTGGGCGAACGACAGCAGCACGTTCAGCGTGAGCCGCCCCATGCTGGTGGTGGTGTTGAACGCCTGGGTCACCGACACGAACGAGACGCCGTGTCCGTCGAACAGCTCGACCAACTTGGCGAAGTCGGACAGGGCCCGGGTCAGCCTGTCGACCTTGTACACGACGATCACGTCGACGCGCAGGGCTCGCACCTCGGCCAATAGTCGCTGCAGGGCGGGTCGTTCGAGCGATCCGCCGGAGAAGCCGCCATCGTCGTAGCGGCCGGGCAGCAGACGCCAGCCCTCGTGCGCCTGGGAGCGGACATAGGCCTCGGCCGCCTCTCGCTGGTTGTCGAGGGAGTTGAACTCCTGATCGAGTCCGTGCTCGGTCGAGACCCGGGTATAGATCGCGCAGCGCAGCGTCGGCCGTGTGCCGGAAGGCGGTGTCTGCCGTGGTTTGGGGGAGCGGGCACTCATGCCTCAACCCTCCCCGTTCGTGTCTCTGCACCGCCAGCAGCTTTGGCGCGTAGGCCGAAGAAGCGGGGGCCGTTCCACTTTGTACCGGTGATGAGCTGCGCCACCCGGGACAGGCTTTCGTAGGTCGCACCGTTCCAGGCGTAGCCGGCCTCCAGCACCTGAACGGTGTGCATCACCCCCGCCCATTCCCGCGAGAGCGTCACACCGGGGGTGTGCCCCCGCCGATCCGGCACCGGCACCGACACGCGGATCGGCATAACGTCCCCTCCCTGGTCCGGCGGATTCCTTGCTCGCACGAGCCGATCGAGGGCTCGTGCCGTATCGCGGTCGAGGTCACCGTAGGCGAGGACCTGCAGGCGGTAGGCGATGACCCGCGCGCGCTGCGCGGGCGGGAGGCCGGGAGGTGGGGCTGCGCCGAACAGCTGACGCCAGCGCCGTTCGAGTGCCGCCGCGTCCATCCCGGCGAGAGCGTCGAGCGAGGCGGATACGCGGTCTGCCTCGCCCTCCGTGATGGCTCGAGGCCGCGCCATCAGGCGGTGGCCTGCGTCGGCGCACCCGCATGCGGGTCAGATTCTGTGCCTCCCGTCAGCGCACGGGCCGGAGTTCCCGCCTTGCGCCGGGCGTGGTTACGGGCTGCGGGCGGGGGCGGCAGGATACGGTAGGACATCGCCGCGTCCGGGCGAGCTGCCTTGGCCAGCGACTGTCCTCCTGACCGGATCCGCGAGAGGGCGGCGCGGGTCGTATGTGGCAGCCAGCCCGTCGCCGCGATCAGCTCGGTCAGCGTCGCCCCCTCGTCCCGGGCCAGCAGCGTCAGCACCAACGCCTTCTTGTTCGGGCGGGATGTTGCCCCGGCTACCGGGGGTGGGATGAGGCCGATGGCTCCGTAGCCCGCGGGCGTGAGACGATGCTGTCCGTCCGGTACGTCCGACGGGGTGATGAGCGCGTTGCTCAGGAGGCGCCCGATGAGCCGTTTGCGGCTGGCCGGCTTCGCCGTCAGGGCGAAGTGCAGGCGTCCCTCGTCCGCGGCGGCGGCGTGCAAGATGCCCGCCTCGGTGCGGGTGAGCGAGATGGTGGTCATGGGTCGAGGTCTCCGTCAGCGGCAGGACAGGCCCTGCCACGACCCCGACCCCGCGGACGGCGCGAGGTCGGCCTGGGGGGCAAGGTGCATGTGGCTGGAGAGACGACCCCCAGGCGGGGAAAGCCACTATTCGTTGCGTGGTCTGTTCTGACGCTCCCCCGCTGCCCTCGGTCCAAACTAGCGCAGCCTCAGCGATACCGGCTGCGTCGTCCCGGCAACCACACACGCTCCGTTCGCTCCGGCAGTCCAGTCGAATGTGCGGATGGGCGGGGACGGTGCGGAACTTCGCGCTGTTGTCCACTGCCAACGGAAGATCGTGACCCATTCCGGGCATTGGGAATGGCCGCTTGTGGGCGGCGCGTTTGGGACACGTTTCGTCCTGGTGCAGGCCGGATTGGAATGTCCGAACCGGTGAAAGGTCGGCCGCCGTGCATGGCCTAGCGTTACGCTCGGCGCTATTCAGAGCTGGTCGACGGCGTCCGACCGCACGGCGAAGCTCGTGATCTGGCATGCATTCACTGAACACCGCGCTGCTAAATCTGCCTTTTACGGATCTTGAAATCCTGATGTACCGGTGGGCGCTGGACCTACCGCATCGCTATCATTCCGCCGAACGCGTCGGGCAAGCGATGGATCGGGGACTGGACGTCGTCGCGTTCTCGACGCCGCAGCGTTTCGAGGGTCCCTGGGACAACTACCAATGCAAGCAGCTCCGACGGACACTCGGAGAGCCGTCGCTTTTCGGGGAGGTCGGCAAGACCCTCTACTACGCGTCGCGTGGCGAGTTCACCCCGCCGGCAGCCTACGTCTTCATCGCCCCTTACGGCGTCGCGCAGTCGGCGAGGGTTTACCTCGGTCAGCCTTCACGGTTTCGAAGGACCATGCTTGACGAATGGGACAAGCGCTGCGCGAAGCAGATCGCGAAGGGCACCGCAGTTGCGATGGATGATCAGCTGCGCTCCACGATCGAAGCATACGACTTCGGACGCATCGACGGTTGGAACGCGGACCGGATCCTCGCCCAGGAAAGCATGCAGGCAGTTCTGGTGAAGACGTTTGAGATCGATCCTGGATCGGCACTCGAGCGCCCCGTGCCGGGGGAATTCCAAGAGCATGAGGCGACGTATGTCGATCAACTCGTCGGCGTCTACGGCGAGCACTCCGGCTTGATCTTCAGCGACGCCGATGCGGTGCTCGGGCACGAAGAGCACGGCGTGCACCTGCGCGATCAGCGGGTCCGCTACTTCGCGGCTGCGGACTTCAAGGCGCACTTCAAGGAGAGCGTCCTGGAGACCCTTCTGACGGATCTCGACGACAACATCTATCACGGCGTCGTCGACGGATTGCGCTCGCGCAAGGGGCTCGACCGGGTCGACGCGGCGATGAGCCAGGCTGCCGTGCTCGCGGTGCCGGGTCCGTTCGGCAAGCATAACCGCGCGACGATCAAGGTCCGCCAAGGCACCTGCCATCACCTCGTGAACGCCGGGAGGCTGAGGTGGCGTCCGTGATCGGCGAAGCGGCACCGCGCCTGTTCAACAGCCCGGCCGAGTGCGGCGTCAGGGCTCTGATCATCCTGAACGCACTGCTCCCGCTGCGGCTCGATATGTCGAGCCTCTGCCTCTACGACTACTTCGTGGTGCACCCCCAGGATATAGAGGGGCCGGAAAGCGTCCATCCGGCGCTCGCCTCCCGCCCCGGCGAATATCGGGTCCGCCGCACCCTGGTCGAAGCAGGCGTCGCGCTGATGCGACGCCTGCATCTCGTCGATGTCTTCGACGACGTCAGCGGCATCCTGTATGGCGCGGCCGACGATGGACCGGCCTTCGTCGATCTGCTGTCCACGCCCTACAACGTACGGCTGAAGGCAAGCGCGAACTGGCTGGCGGAGAGGACCAGGGCGGAACCGGAGGACGTATTCGAGACGACCCTTCGAAGCGCCATCGAGCGTTGGACGCTTCAGTTCGAGTTCGAAGTCCCGGCGGGCCGCGCTCTGTGACCACGCCGTCCATCCGATTGCGACGCCTCGCCTTCACCGGCAAGGGAATCAAACCTGTCCGCATCCCGTTCGAACCGGGGGTCAACCTGATCGTCGGCGGATCGAACGCGGGCAAGTCCTATATCCTCCGCGCCATCAACCACGTGGTCGGCAGCCAGGACGAACTCGACGTGCTCGACCAAGGGCGCGCCTACGACACCGTTGTGCTCACCTTCGACATCGACGGCGGCGCTCCCGAGACGCTCGCGCGGGCCGTGAAGGGAGGCGACCTGCACGTCTGGTCCGGAGATGCGCCGATCGCGCCGCCGGACGCGGCGATTCTCAAAGCCAAGCACGACAAGGATCGAGACGACAACATTTCGCGGCACCTGCTGGCGAAGCTAGGCTACGACCCATCCCTTCTGGTCGCCGACGACAGCGGTACGGCGAAGAAAACGTTCTCCTTCCGGAATTTAATTCCGTACGTCCTCATCCCGGAGACCGTCATGATCTCGGGCGAGAGCCCGGTCGCGGCGAGACGGGGGTCGCTGACCAGGTTCGAGAAGAACGTGCTCCGGTTCCTGATGACGGGCATCGACGATGCGGCGGTCGTGACCGTCACGAGCAGCAAGACGCTTCGCGCCGAGCGGGCGGGGCAGGTCAAGCTGCTCGACGATCTTCTGGCGGAGATCGAACGCAGCCTCCGGGATTACCCGGAGCCTGATGGCCTGGAGGCGCAGGTCGAGAAGCTCGACGGCTCCATCGGAAGGATGGGCGTCGAACTCGAGACACGGCAGTTCGAGCTCGACGAGGCGGTCTCCGAACGCCGTCGCGTGCTCGACGAGCAGCAGGATTGCGATGCGCGGGCCGCCGAGATCCGGCTGATGCTCCATCGCTTCGGCGAACTCGCCCAGGTCTACGACACCGACATCGAGCGCCTTGCCGCCCTCGACGAGGACGGGTTCCTCCTCCAGCGTTTCGCGGACCAACCCTGCCCGCTGTGCGGAGCAGATCCGACGCATCAGCAGCATCACCTCGATGCTGGAGCCGTCGAGTTGCAGCGCCAGGCTACGTACGCCGAGATGAAAAAGATCGCGCGCGACCGCGACGAGCTCAAGGTAACCGTCGCTTCCCTCGATGCGGAGGCGCGCGGTCTCGAGGCCCGCTCATCGGCGTTGGGCAGAACGCTGACCGGCCTGAGGGACGACGTCGATCGGCTGAGGCCGCTCGAGGCGGACAGCAGGCGCCGCCATCAAGAGCTTCTCGCCGAACGCGAACGGGCGAAACGCGGTGCGGACCTTCAGGCCAGATACGCCGGCCTTCAGGAGCGCAAGTCGCGCCTCGACCACGCGAAGGTGAAGAAGCAGAAGGCGGAAGGGCTCTTCGTCGGAATAGACGATCGCAGCCAGTTCGAGCTCACCAAGACCGTCAAGGCCGTTCTCGAAGCGTGGCGTTATCCGAAGATCGAGGCGGTCACCTTCGACCCCAAGCGACCGGACATCGTCGTCAACGGAAGAGCCCGTAGGAACAACGGCAAAGGCGTAATGGCGATCCTGCATTCCGCCTTCAAGGTCGCCCTCTTGCTGTACTGCAAGGACAACGACCTGCCGCATCCCGGCTTCCTCGTTCTAGACTCGCCGCTTCTGTCGTACCGGCCTCCAATTATGAACAAGAAGCATGGCGAACTATCCGCCGACGAGCGCAGGATGCGGGCGACGCCTTTGAACGAGGCCTTCTACGACCATCTGATCTCGATCGGTGGATTCGCACAGGTGATCATTCTCGAGAACAGCGACCCGCCGCACTCCGCGGTAGGGCGGATCAAGATGACGACCTACTCAGGCGAAGGAGGCCAGGGCCGTCAGGGGATCTTCCCGAATGCGCCTGGCTTTGAAGATGAAGCGGAGAACAACGGGTGATCTAAGCGGCTTGCGATCACCGCGGTTCAATGGCTGCCATACAAATCCTAAAGCCCGGGATGGATCGGCACCGGAGATGTGATCCACCGATGGTGAAGGTCTGCTACCCGGCGTCGCGCCAACGTCCGTTCTTGGCGCGAAGCCGCGGTCTAGAATGGCAGGGCTTGGCCGTAAGCGGAATGGCTGGTTCGGAGCCGGGCCTCCGGAATAGCGGACGAGCTCCTACCGACCCAACCCAGCCGTACACGAGTGCTCAAGCGATCACCGAAACCGGAAGTATTTTCCACCGCAGTTCCAGCTGACCTGACCGGCTAGCTTTGGACCGGGCTGATTGAGAGGATCATGCCTGCACCCCGGCAGTAGATGACCCTTCGCCGACTTCGAGCCCGTCAGCTGAGGGTCCGCTCATGGGTCGGAAGCGGACGCGGCGTGGTACGGCATCCCGAAAGCGCCACCTGCCAACTACGCCGCCCCTTTGACCCCTTCATGTCATCCGCGCGAGCACGTCCTCCTTTCGGAGCTTGCGGTGCAGGAAGGCCATGACGACGTGGCCGGCCAACACCGCCAAGAGCGTGAAGGCCAGCCAGTGATGGAGCAAATCACCGGGTGCAACCATCCAGGCGATCTTCTCGTCGCGCCCGGGCATCACCGGGATGCCGTAGGGCGTAAACGGCTTGCCCGAGCCGTATTGGCGCAGCAGCGCGAGGCCCGGCACGACGACCATCAGCGCGTAGATGAGAAGGTGGCCAGCGACCGCGGCGCGACCAAGTCGCCCCGGATGTGGCGGGCGCCGGGCCAGGTTCGCCAAGCCCCAGGCACCGCGTAGAAGCACGAGCACGAACAGGGTGAAGCCCAAGGTGAAGTGGCTGCCGCCGACGATGCGCGTCACCGCGTTGTCGCCGGTGGCGACGTACAGCAGCGCACCTGCGAACTGCCACGCGAACAGCGCGGCCATCAGCCAGTGGAACGCACGGCTGACGCGGCCGTAACGGCTCGGTGTATCCAGCCACCCGTCTACGACCGGGGCTGCGTCGGTACCGCTGGCCGCGCTCATGCAATGGCCCCGTCCCACAGGTCCCCGGCCGTGCCTCCAGCCCTGAGGATCTCCTCGGCGGACGTGGTAAGGGCCCGGTCCGGCCCAGGCTGGCGCAGGTAGGTGGCAAGGTCGCGAGACAGCCGCTCCAGGGGATGCGGGCGCAGGAATCCTTGCAGGCCGACCGAGCGCTGGGCGAGTTGCAGCACGTCGAGCCCGGCCCGCTCCACGGCTAGCCGTGCTAGATTGACAAGGGCGACGACGCGCTCCGGCGGAAGGATGCCCTCGGAAACCATCTCCGCAGCGCGGTTCACCCACAGCCTGGCCCCTTCGACCGCGATGGCACCCTCGCCGAGACGCGCGAGCTGGTGTGGGTCGCCGCCGCGGCCGGTCGCGGCGAGATGCCCCCGCCAAGCGTCGAATACAGCCTCGATGCCTCCGACCTGCACGGCCGCGAACCGCCACGCGCCGCCCGAAAAACCCGGCTGGCGGAAGTAGTCGTCCGGGCCGCCCAGAACGTCCTCCGCCGCCACGGCGATGCCGCCGAAGTCGAGAGTTCCCGTGGCCGAGGCGCGCATGCCGTGGGCCCGCCACGCCGACAGGTCGCTCCGGGTCCCGGGCTCCAAAGGCACGACCAGCATCAGGGTTCCGATCCCGGCCGGACCGCGGCTCGTCACGAGCGCACGGCTGACGAAGCCCGCCCCGGAGGCGAATGTCTTCACGCCGCTGAGCCACATGCCATCCGCGCCATCCTGCAGGACGAGGCCGCCCTCGGGCGGCTCTGTGTTCCAAACGCCGAACAGGTGGCCGGCACGAGCATCTGCGAACAGGCGCTCTTGCTGGCCGGCGTCACCGTACCGAGCGATGAGCTGCAAGGCGTTGACGTGACCCTCGTAAAGCCGCCCGAGGGCGAGGCTGCCGTATCCCACCAACCGCAGCACCGTGGCGAGCCTGGAGGCTCCCGACTCCCCACCGAGATCAGCGCCGCCAGCCCAGGATGGGACGGGCGCCGAGAGCAAGCCCAGACATGCGAGGTCGGCGACGTCTTCGGCTGGGAAGCCGTCGTCGCGATCCTGCGTTTGCGCGCGCTGCGCCGCCGACTGGGACACCGCGCGTGCCGCGGCGACGGCGTCGAACGTCAGGTCGAGCGGCGTGCGCTGATCCATGGTGTTATCTCGCGAAGCAGCGACAAGCGCCATGCTCGTGCTCTATCGTCGGCGAACGGCCGCTGCCGGAAGATATTCCAGTCTCCCGGTTTACAGGCCATCACGGCGTGCGACTTAATCGACGGTTACGCAGCGGCCGGTCACTCGGTTTGTCACATGCGAAGCACAGGCTGTCGCTCACTCGGCTTCTCGTGAGCAGGCGCATCAGCGCGATGGATCCCGGCAGGTGGTAGAGATGACAGACCGACCGACGGCCACCCGAAGGTTGCCGGCTGTCACCACGCTGACGGCAACGGCCATCGTGGTGGCCGACATGATCGGCGTCGGGGTGTTCACCAGCCTGGGGTTCCAGGCCCGGGACGTCACGTCCGGCTTCGCCCTGGTGCTGCTGTGGGTCGTCGGCGGAGGCGTCGCGCTCTGTGGGGCGCTCTGCTACGCCGAGCTCGCCACGATGTTTCCCCGCTCCGGCGGCGAGTACAACTTCCTCTCACACATGTACGGCCCGGCGGTCGGGTTCATGGCGGGCTGGCTCTCGGCCACCGTCGGGTTCGCTGCACCGGTGGCGCTCGCCGCTATGGCGTTCGGGCGGTACGCCGAGGCTGTATTGCCCGGCGCGCCTGCACTTCCGCTCGGCCTCGTGTTGATCTGGATTGTCACGGCCATCCACATGCGTGGCTTGCGCCACAGCAGCGTGTTTCAGGTCGCCTTCACGCTGCTGAAGCTCGCTCTGATCGTCGTCTTCATCGGGGTAGGCTTCGCCCGAGGCGGTGGCCAACCGATCAGCTTCGCCCCCAGCGCGTTCGACCTCACGCAGATCGTCAGCGCCGGCTTCGCGGTCAGCCTGGTCTTCGTGATGTATGCCTACTCGGGCTGGAACGCCGCGACCTACATCGTCGGCGAGCTCCGCGATCCGAATCGCAGCTTGCCGCGGGCGTTGCTAGCTGGGACTGGGGCCGTGGTCGTGCTCTACGTCGCGCTGAACGCGGTGTTCCTCTACACCACGCCGCTGACGGAGCTCGCTGGCCAAGTCGAGGTCGGCCTGATCGCCGGACGTCATGTCTTCGGTGAAGCGGGTGGCCGCCTGATCGGTATCTTGATCTGCGCCGGCCTGATCCCGACGATCAGCGCGATGATGTGGATCGGCCCCCGCGTGACGGTGGCGATGGGCGAGGACGTAGAGCCCTTGCAGGTTTTCACGCGCCGCTCGCACACCGGCGTACCGACCGCCGCGATCCTGCTTCAATGCGGCGTCGCCAGCCTCCTCCTCCTGACGCAGAGCTTCGAGGCGGTGCTTGAGTTCGTCCAGTTCGGACTGATCGCCTGCTCGTTCCTGACCGTACTCGGCCTGATTAAGCTCCGGATCACGCGGCCTGACCTGCCACGACCGTGCCGGACCTGGGGCTACCCGTTCCCGCCGCTGGTCTTCCTCGCGGTCACCCTGTTCATGATGGTCTACCTCGTGGCGGTGAGACCCTTCCAGTCCCTGGCGGGTTTGCTCTTGATGCTGGCTGGCCTCGTCCTCTACGCGGTCGCGACGGTGCAGAGACGGCACGGAGCCTGACGGCCCTGCGCCCGCCCTAGGATCGCCGAACTCTAGCCGGCGTCCGATTTGCGGGCGTGCAGCACGTCGAGCCGATACTCGGCGGTCCTCGACTGTTTCACGACCGTCGCGAAGGCTCGAGCACCCGCGATGAAGCCTTCGGCTGCTTCGTCGCCGGAGAGGGGATAGTGGGTCACGCCGAGCCAGTGGACCAGAACGATATCAGCCTCGGGTAACAGAGCGCCTCGGACACGCGCGACCAAGCGCGTGAGATCGGCGCGGTCGAGATAGTACGCTACCTCCGAGATCACGATGAGGTCGAACCGCCCGTCTGGCCAAGCGTCAGGAACAGCGGCCAACATGAAGCGCGCGTTCGGGCAATCGGCGCATCGCGCCCGCGCGGCGTCCAGAACGGACGGCACCACGTCGAGCCCGATCAGCGCGTCGCAGCGCCGGCAGAGCTGATGGGTGAACACGCCGATGGAGCATCCCACGTCCAGTGCCGATGCGTAGTGAGCGCGCGGCAGGGCGGCAAGCGTCGCGGCATACTTGTCGCGTTCGTACGGGCTCGTGGCGAAGTGCCACGGATCCGCCTCGGTCGCGTACATACCCTTGAAGTAATCTTGATCCAGGGTTTTCGTTCGACGGCCGGTCGGAGCGTCGGAGGGCCTGTCGGAAGTCATCTCCAAGCCTGCGGCTCCTCTGATCCCGATTAAGGTACTTGTGGCGGCAAGGGCTCCGGACTGGAGCATGTGACGGCGTGAGACGGGCTCGCGTACACGCACAATACACCTCAGGGTGCCAGTAACTGTTGGACTGGGGAACAGCACGCAGTCGGGACAGTTCCGAGCTCAGACGCCGGCAACCTTCCGAAAGACGCGCTGGCGCTAGCGCAGTCGCCCGCTCCGATGCCAATGCGATTGAGACCGGACCCTCGGCTGCCCCCTCATCAGAGATGCGCCCATAAGCCATCGGGGTAGACTGGATTGGGCAGCATCGTCCGCTTATGTGACCTCGTCACAACCGGTTGAGTGACTGAAAGGGGCGCAACGCCGAATGTCCGGTTCTGCACACGGTGGCGATCGGACGTGACGTAGCCTGGCCGAAAGCAACTTGTCTGATTTCAGTAGCGCGATGTACTGAAGCCGACGTCGCCGCGATCACTCACCGATGCAGTCATCAGCCGTAAACAACGCGTGCTCCGCTGCTCAATCGTGTCCGCTCCTGGACGAAAGAGCCCGATCGCTTCAGTATCAACCCGTTACACCTCATCCCGAGACAATACACCTAGAACCGGTAAGTCAAGCCCGAGTGCAGCACGACCGGATCCAGACTCACGTTCGAACGGACTGGCAGACTGAAGAGGTAGCCCTTGGTATTGGTCGAAAGGAACCCCTTCTTGACGTCGAAGAAGACACCCCAGTGCGAGTCCAGCATGAGATCGAAGCCCGCCTGGATCACGGGCCCGACTGCATCGTCGGTTCGATAGCGACGCAGAAGACGATCCTCGTCACCGAATACGATTAGGGCGGCGAGGCCTGCGCCGACGTAGGGCTGGAATGCGCCGAAGCCGAGGAAGTGGTAGTGCACCGTCGCCGCGACCGGACCACCCTGGGTTTTTCCGACAGGGCCGAGGCCGGTCAAGGTGCCAGCGGCTTCGACCTTCGAAATCGGTGGAACACCACCGCTAATCGATACGGCAATCGCGGGGGCTACGAAATATCCCGCTTCAACCGCGAAGGTCGCGCGATCGTCGATCTTCACTGCGCCTCCCGCGACAGGTGTGCCGGCCAAACTGATGCGTGCTTTGGGATCGTTGAAGATCCCGGCGACCCCGACATGGACATAGAAGGACGGCAGCCCGCTCATTGGTACGACTTCCGGCGGTGGCGAGGCGAGATCCGCCGCCGCCGCAGCCGTCGCGACTGCTGTGAATACCAGGCTAGCTGCGAGCGCCCCGATTTGCATCACACCCCCTCACGGTAAGTGCGAAACTTGCCACACTCATTCTTTCGAGGCGCTTAATTCCGTGCCTTGCTCTTTGGGGGCTACGTGTACCGCCGCTGTTTCCCCCGCGGAGCCGACGCGGATCGAGATCGAAGGATTTGCATTGCCGGACGCAGAAGGCCTTAGCGTCCGTCCGAGAAGTCAGGGTGATCGGGCGAGGCGTCTGACGAGGATCATGACGGCTGCGGCGTATAAGAAGGCTCTGACAGAGGCGAGGGTCGCTTCCGGATCCTTCCAGAGGCGTCGTTTGCGGCTGATCCAGGCGAAGAAGCGTTCAACGACCCACCGGCGCGGATGAACAGCAAAGCCAACCTGATCCGGCGGCTTGCGCACGATCTCGACGGCGATGATCGTCGCGCTCGCTGGCTTGTCACCGGCATAGCCGGCGTCGGCGAAGGCCTTGGTGATGAACGGGAAGGTCTGGCGCGACAGGCGTAGCACCGGAACGGCCCCGTCCCGGTCCTGCACGTCGGCAGGTTGCGGATCGAGGACGAGCGCACGCCCGTCCGTGTCGACCAATGCTTGGCGCTTGCGGCCGTTGACCTTCTTGCCAGCGTCGTAGCCGCGTGGCCCGCGGCTCTCCATCGTTTTGACGGTTTGGCTGTTGAGCACTGCTGCAGACGGCGAGGCTTCCCGCCCGACACGCTCGCGATCGGCCATGACGAGGTGATGGTTGATCCGGCCAAACAAACCCGCGTCGCGCCAGCGGCTGAAGTACCCGAACGTCGTCGAACGCGGCGGTAGATCCTTGGGGATCATCCGCCATGCAATGCCACCACGCAGAACTGAGACGATCGCGTTCAGGATCTCCCGAGGCGTCCAGATCGGAGGTCGACCGCGCGGTTCAGGTCTCGGCATCAACGGCGCGATCACCGCCCAATCAGCATCGATCAAGTCGATTTCATAGCGTAGGCCCGCGCGGCTATGCTGCCGCCGGTTGGTCGGGGTCCACATGGCACTTCCAGGTCAGGCTTCAGCACCCTCCTGGATTCACCGCCATCCCGGCCACTCAAGCCCCGCCTCAGACCCTTATCGGACGGGCACTTAGACTCGTTCAACTTCGAGGTAGCCGATGACGCCCGTGCCGTCTTCGGAGTAGGTCGACCCGCGGACGGTGGCAGGTGGGATCTCCTCGGCAAATTTCTCGATCTCGTCCCGAGTCCGGTACAGGAGGTACCAATCCATGAACACCTCCATGTAGGCTTCCTCGGGGACGCCCCAGAGGAAATTGGGTATCAGGAGCCGCCCGCCGGGGTCGAGGTGGTCGAACAGGACGCGTGTCAGGCGTGCAGCGACCCGTGCGTCGAGATAGTCGTACAGGCCCGCGGCATATATCAGATCGAACCGGCCCAGATCGGCCTTGCCGGCAAGGATGGCCCGAACTGTATTCAGGCTGGTCTCGATCACTTCAGAGATCGATGTGCGATAGCCATCGACGGCGGCGAGGCTTGTCGCGTCTTGGTCGACCGCCAGCAGACGCCCTATCCGGTCCTCCTTCAGGGCCACGCTGAGTTCTGCCTCACGCAGATGGCCACTGGCTATGGCAAGGATCCGCGGTCGTTCTTGGCGTAACGCGGCGTCATCTATCTTCCCAGCCAGGATTGACCGGCGGAGTCGCACGGCTTCGCAGGCCGTCACGTCGACCGTCGAGGTCATGACCGTCCGCCCGGCGTCCGACGCCGCCTCTTGTGCAGGCCGCGCAGCGGGATGGCGATAGACGAAGTCCAGAAGCCCGGCGTCACCGGGATATCCGCGTGGCCGGGTGAAAGAATGTCGGGTGAACGGACATTCGTGGATAAGACCGGTGAGGGTATGAGCGCGAGCCGCTGGGAGTACCGCGTTTTTCCAAGTCTTATCGCTAAACGTCTCCTTGAGCAGTCCAAGCAGATCAATGACAGCCTTCGTCAGCCGGCTGTAGTCACCTGGAGCCGCAAGAGCGAGAAGCCCCGTCAGCGCCGCGCGAACGTCATCGCCAACGACCGGATAAAGAGTTTCTGGCAGTTCAACTGGGATCCGGGTAGCTCCCACATGTGTGGGCTCCCGGCCTTGAAGCGAGACAAAATTTCGCAGGCCCTCGCGCTCACGCGAGAGCAGAAGTCCCTTGCTAGCCATCTGGAACCACCCCGAACCGACGCCAAGACCGCACGGCGTCGGGTTAAGCTTAACCAATGGTTAAGCTTTGTCCATGGGCAAGACGCACAGGGCTCGAGATAATCGACTTCAGAGCTCCGCAGACTGATGCGTTTCGATGACACAACACGCTGCAGCAAGTGGTCGGCCGGGCGGGACCACAGAGTGACGTACGCCGCCGCCCACTTAGCGTCCGTCCGAGAAGTCAGGGTGATCGGGCGAGGCGTCTGACGAGGATCATGACGGCTGCGGCGTATAAGAAGGCTCTGACAGAGGCGAGGGTCGCTTCCGGATCCTTCCAGAGGCGTCGTTTGCGGCTGATCCAGGCGAAGAAGCGTTCAACGACCCACCGGCGCGGATGAACAGCAAAGCCAACCTGATCCGGCGGCTTGCGCACGATCTCGACGGCGATGATCGTCGCGCTCGCTGGCTTGTCACCGGCATAGCCGGCGTCGGCGAAGGCCTTGGTGATGAACGGGAAGGTCTGGCGCGACAGGCGTAGCACCGGAACGGCCCCGTCCCGGTCCTGCACGTCGGCAGGTTGCGGATCGAGGACGAGCGCACGCCCGTCCGTGTCGACCAATGCTTGGCGCTTGCGGCCGTTGACCTTCTTGCCAGCGTCGTAGCCGCGTGGCCCGCGGCTCTCCATCGTTTTGACGGTTTGGCTGTTGAGCACTGCTGCAGACGGCGAGGCTTCCCGCCCGACACGCTCGCGATCGGCCATGACGAGGTGATGGTTGATCCGGCCAAACAAACCCGCGTCGCGCCAGCGGCTGAAGTACCCGAACGTCGTCGAACGCGGCGGTAGATCCTTGGGGATCATCCGCCATGCAATGCCACCACGCAGAACTGAGACGATCGCGTTCAGGATCTCCCGAGGCGTCCAGATCGGAGGTCGACCGCGCGGTTCAGGTCTCGGCATCAACGGCGCGATCACCGCCCAATCAGCATCGATCAAGTCGATTTCATAGCGTAGGCCCGCGCGGCTATGCTGCCGCCGGTTGGTCGGGGTCCACATGGCACTTCCAGGTCAGGCTTCAGCACCCTCCTGGATTCACCGCCATCCCGGCCACTCAAGCCCCGCCTCAGACCCTTATCGGACGGGCACTAAGGCAATGCGATGGTTAACGACATTCGTCGAATTTTAATCATTGGCGCTAGCTGCACTCGCCTACCGAGGGAAGCCGCCGAGCCGCGGAGGCGTTAAGAATTTTGGGACGCAACCCTGGTAGAGCAATTGCGGAGGGCCGGGGCCGCCATGAGCATCGCAACGCTCGATCAACTCAACGACGAACTGGGGAAGCGCTGGTTTCAACGCCGCTCGCCTCAGCTGCATCAGTCATTTCGGATTGCGCATGAGCACGCAATGCGCATCGTCATGGGCCAAGCTTGTCAATGGGTTGGGCTGCTTTACATCGCGTTCGGCGCGATCGACGCAGTCCTCATCCGTGACATGCTCCCTTATACGCTGACGCTTCGCTTCGTCATTGGTGGGCTCTACGTCGCCGCGATCGTGATGCAGGTCCGAAACAAGGTCGATACGCGAATTCTGGAATACCAGTCTGCGCTGGGCATCTACGTTGGTTTTGCTGCCTGGCTATTTTTAGCCGCACAAAGTTCTGACACAACAGCGACGCTGTACTATGCTGGGTACGGCCTGATATTTATGTTGGTCGCCAACTTATTCTTTGATCTGAGCTTTGAGCTTGCTCTAATTTCGTCAGGGTTGATCGCATCTACCTTCCTGACATGGGCATTTGAATATGCTAATAATCGAGCCTACATATTTTGCTTTGGGTCACTGTACGCATTCAGTTTACTGTTGACGTTATTTCTGAACTTTAAATATAATCGCGAGAGATTTCGTGTCTATTTAAATTTTTGTCGAGCGGAAATCGGGCATCGGGAGGCGCTTCGGCGTGGAGAAGAACTCTATCGCCTATCGACGACGGACGCGCTGACGGGCCTAGCCAATCGACGAGCGATCGACGGCGTCCTGCAAAACCTCTGGATTAAGAGTGTCGAACTTGGCGAACCGTTCGGCGTGATCTTGATCGACGTCGACTTCTTCAAGCTCTACAATGATCGTTACGGCCATCAACAGGGCGACCGCTGTCTTGCCACGCTGAGCAAGGCGATGCGCGAGGTCGCCGAGCGTCGGCAATGTGCGCTCGGCCGCTTTGGCGGAGAAGAATTTGTTGCGCTGCTATCGGTCAGCTCAGCCAGCCAGGTTCACGCCGTCGCCGAGGAAATTCGTCAGGCGGTCGAGACGCTCTGCATCCCCCATGCAGCACGGCGCGACCAGAGATCATCAGTCACGGTCAGCATCGGCGCAGCGTATTCTACGGACATCGCGGGCGAGAAGCCCGAGCGAACGGTGACTGCGGCGGACTTAGCGCTCTACGCCGCAAAAGACGAAGGCCGCGACCGCGTCCGGATCTTCGACAAACGAATGCTCGACAACGGCACTGATGACGAACTCAACGCCGAGATCCTGCGATCGGCCCTAGCGGATGGGCGCATCTCTGCGGTCTTTCAGCCCATCGTTGACGTATCGACGGGCCATGTCTGGGCGGCCGAAGCGCTGATGCGGCTCAAGGATGCTGAAGGGCGCTCTATCTCGCCAGAAGCGTTCATTCCTGTTGCTGAACGTACGGGGGTCATCCTCGAGATGGGGGAATGGATTCTACGGGAAGCCTGTCGCTTCCTCGCCGCCGAACCGAATCTACCGGTCGTCAGCGTGAATATCTCCGCGCGGCAAATCGATGACCCCAACTTTGTGAGCACTGTCAGAGCGATCGTTCGGGTAGCGGGTATCGAGGCATCCCGTTTGGCCCTCGAGATCACCGAGAGCGGGCAGATCAGCGGCAACCCTGAAGTTGCTAAGCTAATGGAACAACTTTCCGCCGCAGGCATCCGGGTATGGCTTGACGACTTCGGAACGGGGTTTGCAGGATTGACATGCCTGAGTGAACTCCGCTTCGATATGGTGAAAATCGATCGTTTCTTTGTGCAAAGCTGTGATACACCCCGTGGCGCAAAGCTCCTAAAAAATATCGTCGATCTCGTCAGCAACTGCGCGCAAAAAACTATTGTCGAAGGTGTGGAGGAGGCTCGACAAGTCGAGCTTGTCTCCTCGTTTGGCGTCGATCTATTTCAAGGCTACCATCTTGGGCGTCCGATGCCGGCTCATGAGCTCAGCCATAAATTGCTCGATAATACAGGCTCGCGAGCGCCGGCAGTTAGATCGGCCTTAGCATAACCATTCGACTTTCTACTAATATTGCTCGCCCTAAACTGCGCTTCGTCTTTCCTCACTAAAAAATTAAATATCATTGCATCGACTGCAGATGAACTTAAAAATCGCCAAAATCAGTCCGATGTTGTCAATCTCAATACGGGATGGGCGATCGACATTGCCTGCTGAGGTTCAGCCCACGATGTAATCGCGAACTGTACGCCGAGACGGTGCATCCGTTGTCTGAGGCGGTACCGGGACTAGACCTATGTGTAGCTGGCGCAGTGCCACTAGAAGCAGCCGAAAAAGACGCCCCCCATTCTTACAATCTTTACCTCCATACATGCCATTTATAAACCTTCATAATCAGCAATATATTAGGAGAAGTGAACTTAAGCTTGGCTTTGCAATGGAGCCTGCGAGCGGCTTAATGCGTGTCCTATTGCTTGCCAGCGCGATCCTGTTTCCCAAAATGCTATTGGCTGACCAGTTGGAAGGGCAAGCTCAAAAGGTGATCGAGAGCTGGGTTACGCATGGCGAGAACCTACGACGCGATGACCGCAACGGCGATACCGCGTCCTGTCGAATAAGTGCGGACACTCACCTCCACGTCTCCCACTCGTCCGATAACCGGTGCGCGCTGGCTGTCATGAAGTATTCTTCGGATCCGGCTGGCAACGAGGCTTTAACAGACGCGGCGGCTCTCATGTTTTCACCAACCGATGGCTGGAACTCGAGCAATACCACCACCGACGCAAACGATCGCAAACTGATCAAGGCGGTATTCAGTCGTACCACAGCGTTGTTTGCCCTCGAAAATTTCACCTCGCTCACAATCGATGCGGCTTGGCGGGGCAGAAACTGTTCCTTTTTCCGTTGTGCTGAGGAAGTTGGCTATGCTGAAAGGGGATGACAAGATTCGGCTCGCGCTGTACCAGCGACCGGCGATAACATCATTGCCAACGCTCGCTTTATTCATTGCGGTTATTGCATCGATGTTGGCTGCATATGAGTGGCCGCTCAAGAATTTCGACGTTCTCGCCGTCATTGTCCTTCCGGTCGCTGCGGTTTGGTACAGTTATGCGCGCCCACGGTATCACATAGGAGGGAAGCCGCGGGCGCGCATTGTTATCGCCCTCGTTTCGATCGTCACGGTAGGCCTGCTTGCTGCCAATCGTGTTCAGAGGGACCGCAATGCATTTGAGGCCTACAGGGTTGAGCACGAGACGGCCTGTCAGGCACGGATTGGCACTTCGAGGGTCGATACCGTTCCTCAGAAATATACATTCGATACATGTGCGAGCCTGCTGACACACGAGCAGGCGATCGCGATCTGTCGATCTCGGGTCTTCAAGCGTGGTCCCTTGCCGGATGGCTGGCTCAGATGTTCCGAGTACGAGGCAGAGATTCTAGCGCTCCCACGGTAGCAGCCACAGTCTTCCTGTTAAGCTTCCCGAGTGTTTGGCGTTCTGTTCTGCCATGGGAACATCACCTGGTTGGGGCACCAGCCCATGGATGCCAGCCTGCAGTCTCCGCGTGAGCTTCGCGCCTACGAGCAATCTTGGTGGCGTGGATGAACGTCAGGCGATTGCGAAACGCCGCCGCTCGCCAGATCAGGGCGGTGCTCAGCCCGGTCGCGAGCAAGCCTGCGGCTAAGATCAGCGGCGGGATCCACCACACCGCTTGCACCATAGGAGGCGCAGTCCGGTTCGGATCATCAACGCAGACTCGCGAAGAGCGAAGTTGGGGCAAGGGGCGAGCCGGTTGGTAAGGAGCGGTCTGATGTGCTTGGGCGAGCACGGCGGCACATGCAAGCTCATGATGGCGTCACCGGGGCAACATCTGCCGCGGCGAGGCGCTCGACGTACCTGTTGGCGACTGAACGCGGTCGTGCTCGGCATTGACGGTGCGAATGACGAGGCTACGAGCTGATGCAGCCCTTGGCGAGCCCTACGCCTTGACTCTTGCTGTCACCGCGTCTGCTTACTGGAAACTGTGGGAAGCAGCGAAATGTCGGCATTGGGCGCAAACCCGAATGTCCGGTCTGGCGCGCTTCACCTGCCCGCCTCGCCCTACGTGCTCGAACCGGCGGTGCTGATCGTGCTGTAGCTTGACTGGTCAGCTTGGCCGAAGCTCCTAAGCGCGCTCTTCAGGCGATCTTCCGAGGATCGCCGGCGACGTCCTGAATGACCAGGATGGGTGCACCCCCCGACCGCCTGGTTCAAGAGCACATCGACGCTCGATTGTGAGCAATTGCTTGCGGTCTGACGAGCGAGATCGATGTAGTCGTGGCCTCGAGTACGCTCCGCAGAGAGCTCAGAAAACTGAGATCAGCGCCACACCACCGATCATCAGCAGGCCGCCGAGAATGCGCCATGGGCCAGCAGTGTGCTGTGCGAAGCCGACCCAGCCGTAGTGGTCAAGGATGAGCGAAGCGACGATCGCCGCGGTCACGGTGATGCCGGTGAAGATCGCTGCGCCGAGCCGCTCCGCGAGGAAGATCATCGCCAGCACGTAGGTGGCCCCTAGCGCACCACCGAGCCATGCCCACCATGGCACGTTGGCGAAGCGACCGCTGGGCCAGGCCAGCCCGACGAACGGCGCGGCCAGGAGGTAGATCACCACATTCGTGGCCGCCACGATCAGAGCCGCGAGGATCGGCTGGCCCAGTGCTTTGTTCAGGCTCGCGTTGGCACCGCTCTGTACGGTGTTCAGGACGCCGGCAGCTGCGGCGATCAGGGCGATGAGGATGGGCATCGCTGTATCGATCAGCCGTTCTGCGCGTCCGGGGCAGGTCCGCGCGTCGCGTCCAGACGATCACTGGGGGCCATCTTCACGACGCCGCCACCGGCTGCCGCCTCATAGATGGCCGCCATGATGCGCTGGTCCTGCAGCCCCTCCTCGCCCGGCGTATGCGGCTCGCGGCCGGTCCTGACGCACTCAGCGAAGTGATCCATCTCGACCGCGAACTGGTTGCGTGGTGTGAACGTACTTTGCTCCCGAGCGTTCGCCGGGCTGGCTCGGTGCCCGATCTCCATGGCGACGTTGTCATAGCCGAAGGCCGGATCCAGGCCGAACCAGCCGTCCGTCGCATCGGCGCGCAGGCGGCGGTTCTCATGCATGCTGTAGCCGGCAGTGCCGGCGGCGAAGACGCCCGAGGGGAACAGCAGCGTGAAATGGGAGATGTCCTCGACCTCGCGAAAGCGCGGGTCGCCCTTCGGCTGGGTGATGCGCCCAGTGACCTCGATCGGCTCCTCGCCGGTGATGTACCGGAAGGCGTTCAGGCAGTAGAGGCCGACGTCCGGCAGCGAGCCACCGCCCGCTAGAGCCTTGATCTGCCGCCACTGCCCAGGCGCGGCATCGTTCTGGGCGTTCACCGCCTCGATGAGGCGCAGCTCGCCGTAGGTCTTTTTCCGGGCAACGTCGATCAGGGTGCGGTGGGCGGTGTTGTACTGCAGCCGATAGGCGATCATCAGCGTGCGTTGCGCCTGCCGGCAAGCGGCGATCATCTGCTCGGCCTCGGCGACGGAGGTCGCCATCGGCTTCTCGCAGAGCACATGCTTGCCGGCCTTGGCCGCGCGCACTGTGAACTCGGCGTGCAAGGCGTTCGGCAGGACGATGTACACGGCCTCGATCTCAGGGTTGTCCCGGATCGCAACGAAGTTTTTGTAATCGTAGAGGTTCTTCTCGGGCACGCCGTACTGAGCGGCGATAGCGTGGGCCTTGTCGCGCTCGCCGCTCACGAGCGCCACCGGACGGACGTGCTTGGCTTCAGCAAAGCCCGGCATGATCTGTTCGAGGGTGAGGTGGCCGATGCCGACGACCGCGATACCGAGGCGCTTGGCGACCGGATCGGGATTGGCCAGCATCTCGCCTCCCTCACTCGGCGCATGCAGCGGCGGCAGGCTGACCTTGCCGTTCTCGACGCGCCCGAGCAGGGCCGGCGGTTGGCTCTCTGCAGACGACGCAGGCGTGATCAGATGTGCGCCGGCCAACCCGGCGGCGGCCCCGAGGATGGTTCTGCGCGTGGTGTCAGACATCGAGCCGCTCCCGCTGAGATCTGCATCACCAACCGGCGGCACCCGGCGCATATCCTGAGATGCGACGACAGGGACCCTCTCGCGCGACGGTCGGTCGTCCCGGCCATGCTGGCAATCGATAGCAACTGGTTATCGACAGCCCGGAAGCCAGGGATCTGAACTTGATCAGCTGAGCTGCCCAAAGGATGTCCGCAACTTGCTGGAGAGGGTCGGACCGCCCGCTCCTGAGCAGTTTGATGAGCCAACATCAGCAACTTCTGGCCGAAAGCCGCTAGTCTGCTTTCGGTTGCACGATGCAGGAAACTGGACATCGCAGCATTCTCGCCACCGGCGTCGGAAAGACACGTTTTGCCGACGTTTGAATAGCCGTCGCGATTTTCCGACAGGCTTGCAGCCATTTTGGCGGCCCCAACATGCGTGGCCAGCGATCGTCGGGAAAAACGGCCGAACTGCCGACAGGACACGCAATAGGACTGAGGTCCGAATTGGGTAAATTGCAAAAATTGGT
>NZ_JALNUM010000066.1:0-35251 GCF_026540795.1 Methylobacterium sp. GC_Met_2 | reverse complement strand
CCTGAAGCCGGGCTCCCCTCTCCCCCCCTGCTTCGCAGGGTACCCTCCCCCGCAGAGGGGGGAGGGGGACCGTTGCGATGCGGCGGCCACCCTCACTTCCACGACGCCGCGTAGAAGCGCGCCACCTCGTCGGGCTGGGCGGTGAAGTTCAGGTCCGACGTGAAGGCGTAGTTGGTCGAGTAGGAGAACATCGGCAGGGCGTAGGCCTCGGCGGCGATCCGCTGGAGCGCCTTGGCGTAGGCGGCCTTGCGGGTCTCCGGATCGGTGGAGCCGTCGCCCTTCTGGAGGTCGGCGATCACCTGCGGATCCTTGGTCAGATCCTCCTCGCCGCCGCGGAAATACACGCCGTCGAAGGCCGAGACGTCGAGAACCGAGAACGAGCCCCAGGTCTGGTAGCCGATGGAGATCTTACCGGCCCGCAGGGAGTCCCGGAAGGCCGCGTAGCGCAGGTAGTTGAGTCGCACCTTGATGCCGACCGCGCCGAGATAGCCGATCACCGCCTCGGCGTAGTCCCGCTCGCGATAGGCGCCGAGGTCGATCTCGAAGCCGTTTGCGTAGCCAGCTTCCTTAAGCAGTGCCTTGGCCTTGGCGGGGTCGTAGGGGTAGCGCATCACACCCTGGTCGGTGCAGCCGAACTGATCGACAAAGCACAGGGCGTTCATCACCCGGGAGGCGCCGCGCACGAGGTTGTCGACCATCGCCTTGCGGTCGATGGCGTAGGAGATCGCCTGCCGGACGCGGACGTCCTTGAGGGGCGAGTTCTCCTTGGCACGGCCGAGCGTGTCGAATTGCAGGAAGCCGACCCGCATGGTCTCGGAGTTGAGCACCGTGATGTTCGGGGCGGCGCGCAACTGCTCGGCCTGATCGCTCGGCACCCGCCAGATCCAGTCGACGCCGCCGGTCATCAGTTCGGCCATCCGGCTCTCGCCGTCCGGGATGACGCGGAACTGCAGCTTGCCGATCTTCGGCTTCCCCAAGGGGCTACCGGCCCAGTACTTCTCGAACCGCTCCATGCTGACGCCGCGGCCGCTATCGACCTTGGTGATACGGTACGGGCCGCTGCCGACCGGCGCCTTGGCGAAACCGTCAAGTCCCACTTTCTTGAAGTAGGTGGCCGGGAAGATCGGCGTCGGGCCGGCGAGGTATTCCAGCGCCGCCGGGAACGGCGCCTTGAGGTGGATGCGGACTGTATGCGGGCCGGTGACCTCCACCGACTTCATCCAGTCGACGTTCTGGCGGGTGACCGTGCGGGCCTCCGGCGTCAGCACGTAGTTGAACGTGAAGGCCACGTCCTCCGGCCCGAGCGGGTCGCCGTTGTGGAAGGTCACGCCCTCGCGGATCTTGAGATCGAGGCTCGTATCGTCCGCCCAGGTCCAGGCGGTGGCCAGCATCGGCTTGTAGCTGCCGTCCTTGGGGTCCCGATACAGCAGCGTGTCCCAGCAGTTCCGGGCCAGGATCACGCCCTCGCGGGCGCTGTTGTGGTAGGGGCTGACGTTCTCGGGCTCGCTGTCTGAGGCATAGACCAGGGTGTCGTCGGCCTTGCCGGCCAGCGCCGGGTGCGCGGCGATCAGGGTCGCGAGCGAGGCCGCCAAGGTGGCGGCTCGGGTGAGAGTCCGTAGCGGCATGGAGGCTCCGACGGCGCGGTGGACAGGTCACACGGAGCAATCCGCGGCTGCCACCTTTTTCACCCTGCCATGATGTTGTGCATCTGGGATCGCAACAAGTAGAATTTGGCGAGCGCTGCCTTGCTAAATCGGCAACGGACGTGGTTGTATAGTGGTATCAAGGTGGGATAGTGCAAACGACGGGCCTTCGCTACTTCCTGGCCGTGGCCCGCACCGGCTCGATTGCTGCGGCCTCCGCGCAGCTCCACGTTGCGGCCTCGGCGATCAGCCGGCAGATCGGCAACCTAGAGGCCGAACTCGACTGCGTCCTGTTCGAGCGGCGCCCGCGCGGCATGGTGCCGAGCCCGGCCGGGGAGCTACTGGCCCAGCACGCCCATCAGGTGCTGCTCCGTGCCGAGCAGGTCGTCACGGAGATCCGGGAGCTCGAAGGGCTCGCCCGGGGCCTGATCCGGGTGGCGAGCGCCGAAGGCTTCGCCCTCGATATCGTGCCGAACGCCATTGCGGCCTTCCACGCGGCCCATCCGGGCATCCGCTTCGAGGTGACGGTCCTACCGCCCGCGCAGGTGACCCAAACGGTGGCGGTGGGGGAGGCCGATCTCGGGATCACCTTCGCGCTGGCGCCCACCGCGCAGGTGGAGGTGCTGTATGACGGGCAGGTGGAAATGCGGGTGCTCGCCGCCGCCGACCATCCCCTGGCGGGCGCCTCAGTCCTGCGCCTCGCCGATCTGGCGGCGTATCCGGTCGCGCTGACGACCCGGGACACGACCCTGCGGCAGGCCTTCGATGCCGCCTGCGTGCAGGAGGGCATCGCGGTCGAGCCGGTTTTGACCGCCAACACCCTCTCGACGCTGCTGCCCTTCGTGCGGCGCTCGCGCGGGCTGGCGCTGATGTCGGCGCTCTCGGTGCAGACGCCCCTGCGGCTCAACGAGCTGGTGAGCCTGCCGATCCTCGCCCGGGCGGGCCTCGCCCGCGGCATCCAGGTCCAGGCCATGCGCGACCGGCGGCTGCCGAAGGCGGTGCGGGCGTTCCTGCGCCAGCTCATCGACGCATTGCCGCCGCAGACCGGCTGAGGATCGTTCAGGCGCCCCGGTCCGCGACCGTGCAGCTGTGGTCCATCACGTCCTCGGCGCTGGCGCTCGGCGCCCGGTAGGCCAGCAGGATGAAGCCCGGCTCGGGATCGCCCGGCGGCGTTGCCACCGCCGCAAAACTCGTCCGGTGCAGGTCGGGCCGGGCGCCCGGCAGAGTGTGCAGGACCGCGAACGGGTTGAACCGCGCTGCCTCCGCCTCCGGCACCCGCAGGGCGTAGTAGCGATCGCCCGCAAGCGGCACCGGGAAACGGCTCCAGCGCCGCTGAATCTGGTGGCCATGGACCTTTAAGGCCGCCAGCACGCTGGGCTTCAGGCAGTCGATGTGGATGTGGAGCTGGTCCTGGCTGCGGCCCCGGGCCGAGTTGACCGCCAACCCCACCGCGTCGGGCGACAGCTTTCCCTTGAACACATCCGACACGAAGGGGCGCGCCGCGAGCGCTGCCCGCCAGTAGGCGGCCCCACGCGGGCCCCGCAGCACCGGCGCCTCCAAGCCCGCCACGGTGTCGGTCGGCATGACGACGCTGTGGGTCGGCTCTCCGGGCGCCCGCAGGACCGCCGTGCCCGGACGCTCCCCGTCGCCGAGATCCACCGAGAGGCACGGAAAGGTCCGGTTGGCGAGCCGCTTGGCCAGCACGCAGGTCTTCAGCGCCGCCCACAACACGTCCCGGCTCGGATCGGGCGCGGCCGAGACCGGCACGGGGAGCATGAGGGTGGCCAGGACGGCGAGCAGCGCGGGGCGCATGGTGGCTTCCGGTGCGGCCGGCGGCGCGGCCCGGGGCATCGATAGCCGATCCGACGGTGCGCCGGCAAAGCGGCTCGATGTCCTGACGGCGGGCTTCGAAGCAGCTATGCCAGCCCATCCCGAACCCGGAGCCCCCGATGGCGCCTGCCCTTACCCCGGAGATCGCCGCCCGCTTCGCCGGCATCGCTCTCGGGCACGTGACCCAGGAATACCCGAACAAGCCGGGCCATGTCCTGGACGGCCCCGAGGACGCGCACACCCCCGCCGCGCTGCACCCGGTCTTCTACGGTAGCTACGATTGGCATTCCTGCGTCCACGGAACGTGGCTGCTCGCCCGCGTGCTGCGCCTGTTCCCGGACGGCACGTAGGCCGGGGCGATCCGCGCCCATTTTGATGCCCAGCTCACCCCCGAAAAGGTCGCCGGGGAATGCGCCTATCTCGGTCGGCCGACGGCCCGGGGCTTCGAGCGGCCCTATGGCTGGGCATGGCTCCTGAAGCTTGCCGACGAACTCGCCCGCTTGGCCGAGCCCCGCTGGGCCGAGGCGCTCGCGCCGCTCGCCGGGATCGTGGTCCGGCGGTTCCAGGATTTCCTGCCGCTGGCCGCCTACCCGGTGCGGGTCGAGACCCATTTCAACACCGCCTTCGCGCTGCGCTTGGCCGCCGACTACGCCGAGGGAGCTGGCGATGCGGCGCTCCGGGCCCTGCTGCTGCACAAGGCCGAGCGCTGGTACGGGGCGGACGAGGCATGCCCCGCCTGGGGCGAGCCGGGCGGCGACGACTTCCTGTCCTCCGCGCTGATCGAGGCCGAGTGCATGCGCCGCCTGCTGCCGCCGGAGCGGTTCGGGCCCTGGTTTGACCGGTTCCTGCCCGATCTCGCGGTGGGCCGGCCCGTGACCCTGTTCCGCCTGGCCGCCGTCACCGACCGCAGCGACGGCAAGATCGCCCATCTCGACGGGCTGAACCTCGGCCGGGCGTGGTGCTTCCGGGCGCTCGCCTCCGCCCTCGCTTCGGAGGATCGCCGCCGGCCGGTCCTGATAGCCGCCGCCGAGGCACACCTCGCGGCGGGGCTTCCGCACGTAGCGGGCGACTACATGGGCGAGCATTGGCTCGCGACCTTCGCGCTGCTCGCCCTGGAGGCGTGAGCCAGGTCCCGGGGACGGCCGGTAGACGATAAGGATTACTCGAGTACCTGCCGCCGCAGCCCGCGTTGGCTCGGACAGGCCAAAAAAAAGGACCGTTCGCAGAGAACGGTCCGAAGTCTAGGGAGGAAACGCCCACGATGGGCAGCAGCACGCCGACGCCGTCGTTGTGCTGCACTGCATCAACCCGAGAGGGGACGGCGTTGTTCCGAACCGAATGGTGCACGTCACGGAGCTTGGTTGACGCGAACTCTCCAACCCTTGCGCGAGGCCGGCAGGCGAATCTTTCCGTCTGCCGGGGGAGCATGTAGCGCCGACGGACCACCGGACTTGGAAGGGGTCTGCGTCACGGGCGGCGCTGCACAGTCCGCCGAAGGGTCGGTGTGCCGTCCCGGCGCATGATCTGCGCTGAGCCGTCAGTCAGGCGTAGCGCCCGTACGAGGACGCGTCCCTCATTTAAGCGCGGCGAAGTACGAGCCGCTTTGCGCGTGGCCGATAGGCGTCTGACACGACCTGCACACGAAGACAGTCACGACATGGCGCAGCCGGTGTGATTGCCGCGCTCACACGCGTGAACAGGCCCAGCCCACGCGTGTGAACAGGCCCAAGAGCAGGGCGCTGCCTCCGGCCGAAGAGACCGTCGTGGTCGCTCGTCCCCTCCGCTCCGCGGAAGCCCGCTGAATATATTGCACACACCGCCACATTCCATCTGGCGCAGCGTGAGATTTATCGCCATACGTCAGGTTTCATGGGCCGCAACGAGTGAGCGACATGATATTCGTTGACCGTAAGATTCAGTTGAATCTGCTTATAAAGCGTCTTGGTAAAATCATTTACGTGATGAAGCAGCTTCGTGAACACGTTAAATTAGTTAATATTGTATACAAAAACGATAAAGTTCCGTATTTCCGCTTTACTGGTGTGAATGCCCGCAAATACTTAGACGAATATATAGCCCTCAATCTCGATACGTGCACGAGGAGGGAAATCATATATAGCCACCACGAATGGATGCGTGATTGCACAACTCTGGTCGTGGAAGACAATACCGTGCTGTGGAAGAATCCGGGGGGTGATCAGTGCATCGTACTTCGGAAGGCATCTCTGGCGCCACTTGAAGGCGAACTTGAATTCGTTTTCCAGGTCCGAGATGTTTCGATCTGTACCTTGAGTTTTGTGGTTTGTCGCGGCGATCTCGTCGGGATTAGGAAAAAATTGGTGCTTGTCATCGGTGGGTTGCAAGGCCGACCCAATACGGCGTCAATCCTTAGGGAAGTCTCAAAATCAAATCGTGAGATATCTCCGGCTGATATGCTATTTCTGGCCTGCAAAGCGTTCGCCGTCGAGTCTGGAATTAAGCAGATCGTAGGGTACTCAGCGGAGTTTAATTCAGCATCTAGTCATTCCACTTTGGTCACGATGGATTATGGCGGATTCTGGGCCGCGAACAACGCCATCGCCGGGAACGAAGGGCAATACCTTTTGGATCCCAGCCTGGAAAAGGATCCGGGCGATCCGGTGTTCTCGAGCAATCCCTCGCGGACCCGCCGCAAGCGACGGGACAAAATTCTTTTCAAGGAACAGGTCATGGGAAATATATCGCGGGCTCGCATACTGGCGGCCCGCATGAACGACAACAGTCAGACGGTCGCTAATCCGGAACGATCATTGCCTCGTTCAATGCAGCACGGCACGCATCGATGACAGGACGGTCACCGCGGCTTGGTAATCGCTGGCGGGACGAGGATGTCGATTGCCTCGGTTCCGCCAGATCACCACGGTGTCGTCGGGGTCCGACCCGTAGGCGGCTTCATCTGAGCTATAGCGCATCTGCTCCGCAAAATACCGCTCCAGTGCCGGCGATCCATCTATCATAGGGGCGGCAACGGGATTGAGGAGGATCAGGAACAGATCCCTGGGATCTTGAGCCAGGCTCATCTCTAAGTTTTTGATCACTTTCTGCATCAGATCTGCCGGAAACGGATTGTACATAAAGATTGCAATCGGGCCTTTCGGTGGTTCGAAGATTGTCGCGTCTTTAGTTATAACGACCGGTTGCCGGGATGATTGAGCGCGTTGGCTATAGTGCCTGATGTTCTGTCGCGCGATGTCGGCGAGGATTGGATTGTATTCTATGCCCGTGATGGACCGAAAACCGAATTCACTTGCGACGAGGATCGCGCGCCCTTTTCCGCAGCCGAGATCGATGAGGTGAAGATTTTCGACATCGGGTAAAAGCGAGAAGGTCCGGCGAAGGGCACTTGGTTGAGCGGCCAGATAGCCGTTCGAGGCTTGCGGGGTGAGGGCGTAGCCTGGAATGTAGCCGCTGGTCTCAACACCATATTCGACATCGAACGGGTGCCTTGCAGAGGATCGACGGGACAATTTTCCATCAGCGAGCAACACCAGCGCGAGTCTGACTCCCGGAACGCGAACTGCCATGCCCAGGAGCGGCTTCGCGGAAGCCTTAAGAAATCGCCTGCCGATGTGAAGTAATCCGCCGTGCTGGTGCATCTCTATGACCCATGATCGTTGCGTCGGAATTCAGATTTCAATGAACTGTATGGGATTTGTTCGACGGTTTATCAATTTGTCATTTTAAGCATCACGTATCTGAATTCGTCTCTGCTATGGGTGTTGTCTAAATCGTATGGTATTGTGTCCTTGCCATTAGAGATTGAACTCCTTGGCTAAGGAGCGATCGAATCGCTGACGATACTCGTACAAAAAATGTGCCGATCAACAAAACGCCCCTGCCGTCGGGCCTCGGCTCCCCGTTCGCTCAAGCCCACTGCGTCCAACGCGCCTTGTTCGAGTCTCCGCGTCCGGCACGCAGGCCGCGCAGCGCGCGCACTGGCGCAATTCCCGGAGAATCCGTCTCGGCCCCGCATCATCCGGCAGAATGATGCCGACGGTGCATGTCCGCCTCTCGAAGCGCCTTGAGCGCCACCTGCACCGCGTCCGCCCCGGCAAACGCAGCATCCCGGATCGTCTGCACCCAAGGATCAACGACGATGCGGCTCAGCCGGGCCAGGATTGGAGGGCTACGAGTTGGGGGAAAACGTCTGCGCGCGGCTCGCGCCGGGGCTCCGGGGGAGCCGCGAAAATCGTCAGTCCCGCGCTACGCCTTCCTCCGCGATGCGGCGCGCCGCCAGCGCCTTCAGCGCCTTCAGCGGGCTGCGCCGCTTGGCCGCCTCGTACAGCACCTGGGCGAGTTGCTCGGCCGCGTACGGCTTGCGCACCAGGGGGAAGCCATGGGCGTCGTCCGTGGCCAGGATGTGGCTGTAGCCCGAGGTCAGCACCACCGGCAGGTCGGGCCGCGTCGTCTGCAGGTGCCGGGCGAGCGCGAAGCCGCCCATGCCGGGCATCACCACGTCCGAGAACACCACGTCGAAGCGATCCGGCGTGCTGTCGAGTTCGGCCAGCGCCTCCTCGGCGGATTTCGTCCAGACCGGGGCATGGCCCAGATCCTCCAGGATCTGGGTGCAGAAGCGGCCGACCCCGAGATTGTCCTCCACCACGAGGATGCACAGGCCCCGCTGCGGCCCCGTCTCCCTCTCCGGCTGCGCGTCGCCGCCGGCCTCGGTCACCGCCGCGGGGGCTGCGATCTGCGGCAGGTAGAGGGTGAAGGTGGTCCCGCCGCCCAGCGCGCTCGCCACGTCGATGTCGCCGCCCGACTGCTTGGCGAATCCGATCACCTGGGAGAGGCCGAGCCCGGTCCCCTTGCCGACCTCCTTGGTGGTGAAGAACGGCTCGAAGATCCGTCCGAGATCCGGAGCCGGGATGCCGGTACCCGTATCGGTGACCCGGACGGCCACGAACGGCCCGCGCGCGCCGGCGTGGCCGCGGATCGGCGGCATCGGGCAGTCGCCGTCGAGACGCAAGGTCAGGCCGCCTTCCCCGTCCATGGCGTCCCGGGCGTTGACCGCCATGTTGATCAGGGCCGTCTCGAACTGGCTCTCGTCGGCGCGCACGTAGCGGGGCGTCTCAGGGAGATCGATGGTGACGCTGATCCGCGCGCCGGTCACCGAATCGAGCATGTCGGCGATGCTGCGCAGCCGTGCGCAGATGTCGAACACCTGCGGCGTGAGCGCCTGCCGCCGGGCGAAGGCGAGGAGCTGCCCGGTGAGCTTGGCGGCCCGGTCGACCGTGTCGGAGACCGCATCGAGGTAGCGCCGCCTGCGCTCCTCCGCGAGGTCGGGCCGGCGCAGGAACTCCATGGAGGAGCGGATGATCGTCAGGAGATTGTTGAAGTCGTGCGCCACGCCGCCGGTGAGCTGGCCGATCGCCTCGAGCTTCTGCGATTGGCGCAGGGCCTCCTCGGCCTCGCGCTGCTCGGTGATGTCGCGCCCGAACCCGTAGAACAGCCCGTCCTCTGGAACGACCGTCCAGAGCACGCGGCGCCGGTCGCCGGAATGGGTCACGCAGGCGAGTTCCACATCCTCGGCCCGTCGATCCTTGCAGAGCGGCCGCAGGGCGATCCGGGCGCCCTCGCGCTCAGGCTCCGCCACGAAGTCCAGGGCGGATCGGCCCAGGGTCTCCGCCTCTGACCACCCGAGCGCACGGGTCCAAGAGGGGTTCACCGCCTGGACCCGCCCGTCCCGGTCGGAGACGAGCTTCAGCACCGGCGACAACGTCCAGACCCGGTCGCGGTCCCGGGTCTGCGCGGCGACCTGCGCCTCCAGGCGCTCCGCCCGCGACTGGAGCAGGTCCTCGACCTGCTTCCGCTCGGACACGTCGTGGGCGAACACATAGAACCCATCGACCTGCCCGTCCGGCCCGCGGCGGGGGAGGTAGCGCGTGTCGGCGGTCCGTCTCCCGCCATCCGGGAAGGTCCAGACCCATTCGTGCCGGATCTCGTGACCGGCGAGCGCCCGCTCGATGGCGGAGCGCCGCGCCGCGAACGCCTCGGGGCCGAGGAGGTCGATCACGGTCCGCCCCACCACATGGGCGGCGGACAGGCCCGTCCAGGTCTCGTAGGCGGCGTTGGCGAACCGGTAGACGAGGTTGCGGTCGATGAAGGCAATCAGCACCGGCATCGCGTCCGCGACGAGGCGCAACTCGGCCTCCCGCGCCTGGAGGGTCATCTCGCTCCGGCGGCGCTCGGTGATGTCGTTGAACAGGATCGCGACGCGGTTCCGCATCGGCCCGTCGATCCGGTAGGCGTGCACGTCGTACCAGCGGCCGAGACCTGCGATCGGCTGCTCGAACCGGACCGGCTCTCCGGTCCGCACGACCTGCCCGTAGAGGTCGAACCAGTGCTGCTCGTGGCCAGGCACCAGCTCCCGCATCGTGCGGCCGACCACGTCGGTCAGGCCGGCCTGATGCTCGAAGGCGGGATTGACCTCCAGGAAGCGGTAATCGACCGCGCGGTTGTCCTCCGCGAAGATCATCTCCACGAGGCAGAAGCCGGCATTGAGGAAGGCGAACAGCGAGCGGTGGCGCTCCTCGTTGCGGCGTAGCGCGGCCTCGGCGCTGCGCGATTCCAGCTGCGCCATCACCGCCCGGGCGAGCGCGCTCAGGATGAAGACCTGCTGGTCGGTCAGGGTGCGCGGCTCCTGATCCAGCACGCAGAGCGTCCCGATGGCCCAGCCATCGGGCGTCACCAGGGCGACGCCCGCGTAGAAGCGCAGGTGCGGCTCCCCGGTGACAAGAGCATTGCCGGCGCGATACGGCTCCGCCGCGAGATCGGGCAGCATCAGGATGCCGTCTTCGCGCAGCGCCTCGGTGCAGAACCCGGAATCCAGCGGCATCGCCCGCGGCGCGTGGCCCACCGCGGCCTTGATCCATTGCCGGTCGGCGTCGATGAACGTGATGTGGGCCATCGGCGTGCCGCAGGCCTTTGCGGCCATCTCGACGATCTCGTCGAATGCCCGTTCCGGAGGCGTGTCGAGGATGGCGTAGGCGCGCAGGGCGGCCAGACGCTGGGGATGCTGGGGCTCGAAACCCGACGAGCGGGGCATTGTCTGGGTCCGCGACACGGAGGGGTCATAACCCACGTCCTCGACCCTCCCAAGCGAGTCCATGCAACGCAGTTCCGGCGATACGGCCAACACAGGGTTTGCGCGCGGATAAGCTCTCGAACGAACGGTTCGGATCCCGACCGGCGGTCGTCACCATGCGGGTCTGACACCCCGCCACGCCTGATTGCTCCGCCGCGGTTTGCAATCTTAAATTGTATCGACGTCCCTCACGCTGCGTGGTGGCGACGCGGGGTGTCGGCCGGCATCGTGCTGGGTCATGTTCACGAATCCGTGTTCGCGCCCCCGATCTCCGCCCGGTGTCGGGTCGACGTAGCGGCCGCTTCTTTCGGAGTGATGTCACCTGCACCTCCGGACCGACGCGAATCCGATCCGCGACATCCGCGCTGTGGACGGGATTGCCGCGCCCGGGAGCCCCGGCGGCCCACGCTGCGTTGGCGGCACGAGGAACACGGATTCGGATCGGCATGGCCAATCGCAAGTTGAAGCCGGGCGCGCAGCAGGGCGTCGAGGACGCGCCGCTGATGCCTACGGGGGCCCTGGCGGTGGCGCTCCTGGGCTACGGGGCGGGGGCCGCGCCCCTCGTCCACGTCGCCCGGGACGGCCGCCGCCTGGAGGAGCTGGCCGCGACGCTCAGGGCGCTCGATCCCGAGGTCCGGGTCGCGATCTTCCCCGAATGGGATTGCCTGCCCTTCGACCACGCCTCGCCGTCCCGGGCCACCATGGGCGCCCGGGCCGCACTGATGCGCTGGCTGACCGACCGGGACGCGCTGCCCGACTTCGTGCTGACGACCGCCCCGGCCCTGATCCAGCGGGTGCCCCCGCCGGAGACCTGGGCGACGGCCCGTGTGACGCTTCGGGTCGGCGACCCCCTCGACGTCGCGGCGGCGACGGCCGACCTCAAGCGCCTCGGCTATATCTTGGACGAGCGGGTCGACGAGCCCGGCGAGATCGCCGTCCGGGGCCGCACCGTGGAGGTGTTTCCGGCCGCAGCGCCGCGCCCCTGCCGGATCGAGCATGCGGACGGCCGCGTCACCGCGATCCGCTCCTACGATGCGATCTCGCAGCGCTCGGTCGCCGAGACGGATGAACTCGTGATCGATCCCGCGACCGAGATCGTCCTGGAGCCCGGCTCCGGGCAGAGCTTCGAGCCGTTCACCGGCCAGGAGCACCGGCTCGAGCGCTACTACCCGCGCCTCGTCACTCTGCTCGACTACGTGCCGGCGGCCCGCCTCGTCGTCGAGGACGGCACGCAGGCCCGGATCGACGCCGTGTTCGAGCAGATGGAGGAAGCAAGAGGCCGGCTCGGCGGCCGGGGGCAGGCCGGGGCGGGCCTCTACCTCACGCCGCAGGCATGGCGCGACATCGTGGCGGCCCATGACCGGATCGCCGCCACCGCGGCGGCCGGCGAGCCGCTGACGCTGCAATCCTTCGCCCGGGAGCGTCGGCCGGGCACCGCCTTCGCCAAGCTGCTGCGCGAGCGGCTGAAGGCCGGCGACGTGATCGTCCTGGCGGGCAGCCGCCAGCCGCTGCGACGCTTGGTGCGCCAGACCGGCAAGATCGCCGAGCGCCCGATCCGCCTGATCGATGCCTGGGCCGACGTCGCCAAGGCGGCCCCGGGGGACGTCCTCGCCCTGGAGGCGCCGCTGGGAGCCGGCTTCCGGGCACCCGACCAGAGCGCGACCGTCATTGCCGCCGCGGACTTGTTCGGGCCGGATGCCGCGGTCACGGGGGGCGCCCGGGCGATCCTGCCGATGGGCGAGGTCGATCTGCGCCCCGGCGACGTCGCGGTCGACCGCGACCGCGGCCTGTGCGTGTTCGAGGGGCTGGAGCCGGTGGCGACCCAGGGCGAGGAGGCCTCCGAGGCCCTGCGCCTGCGCTTTTCCGGTGACGCGATCCTGATGGTGCCGGTTTCCCAGTCGGACCGGATCTGGCGCTACGGACCGGAGCCCGACGCCGTCACCCTCGACAAGCTCGACGGCGGCAAATTCGCTGGCGGCACTTGGCCCCGCCGCCGCCTGGAGGCCGAGGCCACGATGGCGCGGACCGCCCGGATCATGCTGGAAGCCGCCCGTGCCCGCCGGGAGACCGCGGCCCCCGTCCTGGCGCCCCCGGCCAAGGACATGGAGCGCTTCGCCGCCGGCTTCGGCTTCGCCCCGACCCCGGATCAGTCCGCTGCGATCGACGAACTGATGGCCGACCTCGCCTCCGGTTGGCCGATGGACCGGCTGGTCTGCGGCGATGTCGGCTTCGGCAAGACCGAGGTGGCCTTACGGGCGCTGGCGGCGGCTGTCTTCTCCGGCAAGCAGGCGGCGCTCATCGCCCCGACCACCGTCCTGGCCCGCCAGCACGCCGAGATCCTGCGCCGCCGCTTCGGCCGGTTCGGCATCGCGGTTGCGCAGCTCTCCCGCCTCGTGGCGCCGGCTGAGGCCAAGCGGGTCAAGGCGGGGCTCGCCGACGGCACGGTCCGGCTGGTGGTCGGCACCCATGCGCTGGCCGGCAAGGGCGTCCAGTTCGCCGATCTCGGCCTGACGGTGATCGACGAAGAGCAGCGCTTCGGCGCCAAGATGAAGGCGGACCTGCGTCGTCTGGCCGAAGGCGGCCATGTGCTCACCCTCACCGCGACCCCGATCCCGCGCACGCTTCAGGCGGCGCTCGTCGGTCTCCAGAGCCTGAGCGTGCTCGCCACGCCCCCGGCCCTGCGTCAGCCGGTCCGGACCGTCGTGGCGCCCTACGATGCCGAGGCGGTGCGTGAGGCGCTGGTTCGCGAGAACCGCAGGGGCGGCCAGAGCTTCGTGGTCTGCCCGCGGATCGAGGACATCGCCTCCATGGCCGAGCGCCTGCGCGCCCTCGTGCCGGATCTCTCGATCCTGGTGGCCCACGGGGACCTGAAGCCGTCGGCCATGGACGAGGTCATGGTCCGCTTCGCGGAGGGCGACGGCGACGTGCTGCTCGCCACCGCCATTGTGGAGAGCGGGCTCGATGTGCCCCGGGCCAACACGATGCTGGTCTGGGAGGCCGCGAAATTCGGGTTAGCCCAGCTCCACCAGCTGCGCGGGCGGGTCGGCCGCGGCCAGCGGCGCGGCACCGTCCACCTGCTGAGCGACCCCGCTGCGCCCCCGCCGCCGGCAGCGCTCCAACGCCTGCGCGCCCTGGAGGCCCTGGACCGGCTCGGCGCCGGCTTCGCGGTCAGCGCCCGGGACCTCGACCTGCGCGGCGCAGGCGACCTCGTCGGCGAGGATCAGGCCGGCCACGCCAAGCTCGTCGGGCTCGGCCTCTACCAGCATCTGCTGCAACTGGCGCTGACTGCTGCCAAGGGCGGACGCGCCGAGGATTGGAGCCCGGAGATCGAGCTCGGCCTGCCGACCCGGATCCCCGAGGATTACGTGCCGGAGCCGGAGATCCGCCTCAGCCTTTACACCCGCCTCCTGCGCATGCGCGAGGTCGAGGCGATCGACGCCCTGGCCGGTGAGGTGGAGGACCGGTTCGGTGCCGCCCCTGCGCCAATGCTCGCCCTGTTCGACCTCGCCCGGCTGCGCGCGGCCTGCTGCGAATTGGGCGTCGCGCGGCTTCGGGGCGGCCCGCAGGGCGTGGCGGCCGATCTCAGGCCGGACCGGCCGCTGCCCGCCCTGCCGGTCACGGATGGCGTCATCCTGCGCGAGGGCCGCGTGGTCTGGAAACAGCCCTGTCCCGATGCCGCGTCCTGCGCGGCGCTGGCGTCCGATCTGCTCGAGCGCATCCGCACTGCCCGGGAGCGCGCCGGCTGAGCTTGCGCCCGCCGCTTCAAACGGTCACAGGCTGTCGCGCAGAAACCGCCAAGGGGAGTGTTCCATGCACGTCACGATTGAGCAGGCCGATAAGGCGATCGCTGCAGCACGGGCGAAGGCGATCGAGCTCGGCACCCAGATGTGCATCGCGGTGGTGGATTCCGGCGGCAACCTCAAGGCGTTCCACCGCATGGACGATGCCTGGGTCGGCTCCATCGACATCGCCCACAAGAAGGCCAAGACCTCGGTGTTCTTCGGTATGATGACCGGCCAGATCGGCCAGCTGTCGCAGCCCGGCGGCCCGCTCTACGGGATCGAGCATTCGAACGACGGGCTGATCACCTTCCCGGGCGGGATCCCGATCGTCGACGCCGACGGTGTCATGTCGGGCGCCATCGGGGTCAGCGGCTCCACGGTGGAAAACGACCACACGGTCGCGGAGGCCGGCGCGAAGGCCATCGGCCAAACCGAACTGCCGGCCCATCCCTGGCGGACGTAAGGCTGGGCTCAGGACGCGCGCTGCGCGAGCGCGCGTCCGACCCCGAGCAGCAGCATCCGCGAGAGCATGTGCAGGGAAGCGTCCCCATGACGCTCCAGGGCGGTATGGGCCTGGATGCAATGATCGGCCGCCGCGTCGAGCGTCTCCGCCGGTCCCAGGACGCCGCTACGCGGTGACGCCCAGCCGCCGTGAAACTCCGTGATGTCGATATAGGCACCGCACCCGTGCAGGCGCCCGGTCTCGTCGGGCGCCAGATGGCCCTGGTTGAGGATCCAGCGGGTTTCGCCGGCCCCGGTCAGGATGCGGAACGCGATGGCGACCGATCCGCCGGCCTGCCGAAGGCGTTGGATCGTGTCGAAGACCCTGTCGCGGTCCTCCGGGTGGATCCGCCCAAGGGCGACATCCAGGGGTACAGGCTTGCCGACCAAGCCGGGATTGCCCGCGAGCACGGAGGCGGCGCCCAGGTCGAGCACGGATCGACCGGCTGGAACATCGGTATTCCAGGTCCCGATGAAGCCCGCGGCCTGCAGGGCCGGACCTGCGGTGGAAGCCAGTAGCATGAGAACCCCTCATCCGGTCTGGGCTGGCCATCGTTCCGCGGTCGGATGAGCATCCGGCGGACGCCCGCGACGTCACTGTCCGAACGGGGCAGATGCGCGTGTGCATTCGAGGTTCTTGTCAGGCTGTCATAGAAAATAACACAGGTCAAATTTCCAGCGGAAGCAATATATAAGCGCATATGTATGAATTTATACAAAAGACCGACCGCTGGATTCCTTTGCTAGGCCCGGCCGCCTCGGTCGATACTACCCCATCGGGCTTCAGGACGGCCATGATCCGTACGGGCCGCCCGATCGTTCAGGCCGATCCCGGCCCGTCCCTGGCGCCGATCGGGATCGCGGCCTAACCTCCCGTCTCCGGGACGCCTTCGGCAGAGGGGCATCGCATCGTGGATCGCATCAATCTCCCGCTTTCACAGGACCGGCTCTGGGACAGTCTGATGGAGCTCGCCCGGATCGGGGCGCTGCCCAACGGTGGCAATGACCGCCAGACGCTGACCGACCGCGACGCGGAGGGGCGGGCCCTGTTCCAGCGCTGGGGCGAGGCCGCGGGGCTCACGCTCACGGTCGACCGGATCGGCAACATGATCTTCCGCCGCCCGGGGCGGAACCCGGATCTGAAGCCGGTGGCGGTCGGCAGCCACCTCGACACCCAGCCGACCGGGGGCAAGTTCGACGGTCCGCTCGGCGTGCTGGCCGGCCTGGAGATCATGCGTGCCCTGCAGGAGGCCGGGATCGAGACCGAGGCGCCGCTCCTGCTGATCAACTGGTGCAACGAGGAGGGTTCGCGTTTCCCGCCGCCGATGAGCGGCAGCGGCGTCGCCATGGGGATCGTCCCGGAGGCGGAAGTCCTGGCGACCCGGGACCTGTCGGGCCACGGATTCGGCGACGAATTGCGCCGCATCGGCTGGCAGGGCGAGGCGGATCCGGCGGACCTGCGGGCGATTGGTGCCTATTTCGAGCTGCACATCGAGCAGGGCAAGCGCCTGGAGGATGCCGGCCTGACCATCGGGGTGGTCGACCGGGCGCTGGCGCAGATCTGGTACGAGGTCACCGTGCAGGGCGAGGAGGCCCATGCCGGCAGCCCCATGGAGGGGCGGCGCGACGCCCTGATGGCCGCGGCGGCGCTGATCGCGTCCCTCGAAGGCATCGCCCGAGACGCGGTGGCGGCCGGCGGCGAGCGCGGGCGGGCCACCGTGGGCGTGCTGAAGGCCGAGCCGGAAAGCCGCAACATCACGCCGGGGCGGGTCTGGTTCAGCCTCGACACGCGCCACGGCGACACCGAGCAGCTGGAGGCGATGCGGATCCAGATTCAGGCCCGGGCCGACGCCCTGGCGGCCGAGCGCGGCGTCTCAATCCGCGTAGAAGAATTCTGGCGCGCGCCGCCGACCCCGTTCGATCCCGTGCTGGTGGATCGGGTCCAGGCCGCCGCCGAGTCCCGGGGCCATGCCTGGACGCGGATGCCGACGGCGATTTACCACGACGCCGTCTACTGCGCCCGCGCGGTCCCTGCGGCCCTGGTGTTCTGCCCCTGTCACGGCGGCATCAGCCACAACGAGGCCGAGAGCATCACGCCGGACTGGGCCGGGGCCGGTCTGGAAGTTCTGGCGGACGCCGTTCTGGCGACGGCGGGCTTGGCCGGCGCCGGGAGGGCAGGGTGACAGACCTCGCTACGGTCCCGGTTCCAGGCGACGACGTGTCAGGGGGACTGCAGTCACGCAGTGACCGGGACGCCATCGTCGATCAAAGGATTGGACGCTCGACGCGGCGTATCTCGTGCGGGAAGACCGAGACGAGGGCGCCGGGTGGCTCGGCGAACTCCACGATGTAGCTTTCGCCCTCGCCATGGACGCTGACGATCGTGCCTGCACGCCCGGCCGGAATGAGATCACCGTCATCGCTCATGACGTCGACAAGCAGAACCACATCGTCGAGATCCCGGAGGCTCGACCGTGGAACGTCCTGCTGGAATCGATAGGCAAACGCGACGGACATTCCTGTAGGGTAGGATGCCCGAGAAAACTGGACAAATCGGCCGCCTCCATCCTCTGCAACGGAGGGTGGCGCGACGATCCCAATGTCCGGCGTGCGGATCGAGGAGGGAGCGGCCATCATGTCCGACGACAACGTCATCCGCCCGGCCTTCGGCGCCCCCCGCCGGCCCGCTCCCGCCGGGCCGGAGGAGGTCGTTCCGCCGTTCCTGCGCGTCCTCGGTACGGGGGCCGGCCACCGGGTCGGCCTGATCCGGGATCCGGCGGCGCAGGAGGGCGAGGTCTTCCGGATCGTGGTCGGACCGGAGGACGAGCCGGAGGTCGAGACCGTGGCGCTGCTGCCGGCCAGTGCCGACGCGGAGGCCGAGGCCGAGCGGATCGGCTTCGCGGTCCTGCGGGCCCTGGAGGTGGTCGAGGGCGCGCTCTGATCCGCACCGTTCTTCGTCCACGGGTGTTCTCCACGGCAGGTGCGGGAGGGACGCATGACGGTCGGCAAGGAAACGGTCGACAAGGGCCGGACGGCGGGCCGGGTCAGCAGCACGACAATCGCGATTCCCGCCCGGGCCGGGATGGTCTGGTCGGTGCTGACGGACCTCGAATCCTATCCGGATTGGAACCCGTTCATCCGGAAGGCCGCGGGGCAGCGGCGCGCGGGCGCGCAGTGGCGCCTGGAACTGACCCTGAACGGCCGCACGTACCGGACCGTGCGTGTGCAGGTAACCTGCTGGGAGCCCGGCCGGCGCCTGACCTGGCGCAGCGGCATCCCGATTCTGCGCATGCCGATGCCGCACCTGAGCACCGGCACGCACGACGTTCGAATCACCGAGACCCGGCAGGGCGTCGATCTCGTCCAGGCCGAGACCTGCGCGGGCTGGTTCGCCCCCGTGCTGTTCCCCTGGCTTCAGGGGCGCATGCAGGCCCGGTTCGCGGAGATGAACGCGGCGCTGCGGGACGAGGTCGCCCGCAGGACGGCGGAGACGGCCTGACCGGCGCTAAGCCCTTGTTGTTGTGCGCGCTCCTGCGCCGAACCGGTGTCCACGTCGGCCGAGCGCGCGCCCAGTCATTCGACCGGCTTCGGCTTGACGATCGGCGAGCGGGTCAGGCTCTGGATCTCGCGGCTGGGCCGCCCCGCCTTGAGGGCGATCTCCGCCTCCTGTTCGAGGATGAGCTCGCGGGCCGGCTCGTCGCCGTCCAGGCCGCCCAGGATCTCCATCGGCACCCGCCGGTTCGAGGCCCGGGAGCCGTCGGTATAGACGACATCGAACATCACAAAACCCCGCTCTTGCGGTCTCGACTTGATACGCTTGGCCATAGGTGCTGATACGCCGCCGGAATTGGTTGCGGCAAGCCGCTGCGACATGTGGGGGCCATGCGGCGCGCATAGGCCGCGCCCGGCGCCTCCCCCGACACCCCCGCGCCAGACGAGGACGCCGCCCGTGATACCCTGGGTTCATCTCGATACCGGATCCGTGCCCGGTGGTGGCACCTCCTTGCGCCTGATGCGGCGCGGCGAGGAATTCGCGATCCTGGCCGACACGATCGAGCTGATGAACAACCGCCGCAGCGGCTCCGAAGTGGCGCTCGCGACGCTGACCTGTGCGCGGCTCGCGGATCGGCCGCGCGCCCGAATCCTGATCGGCGGCCTCGGCATGGGCTTCACCCTGCGGGCGGCGCTGGCGCATCTCGGCCCCGAAGCGCAGGTGGTGGTGGCCGAGCTGGTGCCGGCGGTGATCGCCTGGGCGCGGGGTCCCCTGGCGCATGTCTTCGCCGGCTGCCTGGACGATCCGCGGGTCGACCTGCAGGAGGCCGACGTGAACCGCCTGATTCAGGCCGGGCCGGAGCGCTACGACGCGATCCTGCTCGATGTCGACAACGGCCCGGAGGGTCTGATGCGCCGGTCGAACGACCGGCTCTACGACAATTGGGGTCTGAAGCGGGCCCGCTGGGCCCTGCGGCCGGGCGGGATCCTGGGCGTCTGGTCGGGCGCCCCGGACCGGAAGTTCAAGAGCCGGATGCAGCGCTCCGGCTTCGACGTGGACGAGCAGCGCGTTCATGCCAGCGGCCGGGGCAGCGGGCCCAAGCACGTGGTCTGGTTCGGGACGAAGATCGCCGGATTCGCGGAGCCTGCTCACGATGCACCCGCGCAGGCCGCCCCCGGTCGAAAGCGGCAGATCCGATAGACGGTTTGCTGCCGCTCACGGTCGCACCCCCTGTGCCGACCGCGGGATCTCCCGCACATTCGATCCATGGGTGTGAATTGCGGGCATCTCTACACGGTTGAGGTAAGACCGAGCCGGCATGACCCGGGCGGCTTCACCTGGGCGATCCGCGACCGCGGCAAGCTGGTCCGGGGATCGTACCGCCCGCACGCCTCCGAGCACGCCGCCCGCGCCGTCGCGCTGGCCGAGGTCGAGCGGCTGATCGGGCACGACGGGCGGTCGGGCGGCGCCTGATCCGACGATTCATCGCGCCGGTCCAGCGCTGTCATCCAATCGTCACGGACCGGCCAGAAAGCCTCGCGCTGTATCCCTGGCAAAGAGAGCTCCATGGACTTCCACCGTCGCTTCACGGTCCTGATGTGCACGCCGGCCTTCGATCCGGACGATCTGGAAGGCGCGCGCGTCAATCAGATCGTGGCGGCGGTGGAGAGTCGCGGCTTCGAGGTGGTGCGCGCCCGGCGCGTCGAGGACGCGGCGATCGCGGTCCAGACCGATGCGGCGGTCGGCTGCCTCGTGGTCGATTGGGGCAAGCGCGGCCTCGACGGCAAGACCGCCGCGCTCATCGACATGATGCGCAAGCGCGGCCTGGAGATGCCGATCGTCATCATGGTCCGCCGCAAGCGGCTGGAGGACATCCCGGTCGAGCTGCTCGACTTCATCGACGGCTACATCTTCCTCGCCGAGGAGACGCCGGAATTCATCGCCCGCGGCCTCGTCAGCCGGGTCACGCAATATGCCGGATCCCTCAAGACGCCGTTCTTCGGCGCGCTGGTCGACTACGCCGAGAAGGGCAATCAGCTCTGGACCTGTCCAGGCCACAACGGCGGTATCTTTTACAACCGCTCGCCGATCGGCCGAATCTTCGTGGAGCACCTGGGCGAGGCGATTTTTCGCGATGACCTCGACAACTCGGTGCTCGATCTCGGCGACCTGTTGACCCACGAGGGTCCGGCGCTGAAGGCCCAGAAGGAGGCCGCCAAGATCTTCGGGGCGGAAAAGACCTATTTCGTCCTCAACGGCACCTCGGCCTCCAACAAGATCGTCCTGTCGTCCCTGGTGGCGGAGGACGACCTCGTCCTGTTCGACCGCAACAACCACAAGGCGGCCCATCACGGCGCCCTGTTCCTCGGCGGCGGCATCCCGATCTTTCTGGAGACCGACCGCAACGCCTACGGGCTGATCGGCCCGATCTACCACGAGGCCCTGGACGAGACGCGCATCCGCGAAAAGATCCGCCGCAACCCGCTGGTGACCGATCCGGAGGCGTGGCGCCGGGAGCGGCCGTTCCGCGTCGCGGTGATCGAGCAATGCACCTATGACGGCACGATCTACGACGCCCAGGAGATCCTGGAGAAGATCGGCCACCTCTGCGACTACATCCTGTTCGACGAGGCCTGGGCGGGCTTCATGAAGTTCCACCCGCTCTACGCCCGGCGCTTCGCCATGGGGCTGACCGGGCTCGACGAGACCTCCCCCGGCATCGTCGCCACGCAATCGACCCACAAGCAGCTCGCGAGCTTCTCCCAGGCCTCGCAGATCCACACGCGCGACGGGCACATCCGCGGCCAGACCCGGCGGGTCGAGCACAAGCGGCTCAACGAGAGTTTCCTGGTCCACGCCTCCACGTCACCCTTCTATCCCCTGTTCGCCTCGCTCGATGTCGGCGCCCAGATGATGAAGGGCCGCTCGGGCATGATCCTGTGGGACGACACGATCCGGCTCGGGATCGAGTGGCGCAAGAAGGTCCGGGCGATCCGGCGGGAATTCGAGGAGAACGAGCGCGATCCGGCCCGGCGCTGGTTCTTCGACCCCTTCGTGCCGGACGTGACCAAGAATGCCGACGGGGCCGAGGTGCCCTGGGAGAGCGTGCCCACCGATGAGTTGGCAGCCACGCCGCGCCACTGGGAGCTGAAGCCCGGCGCCCGATGGCACGGCTTCACCCATGTGGCGTCGGGCTACGCCATCACCGACCCGAACAAGCTGACGGTGCTCACCCCGGGCTTCGACCGGAAGACCGGCGCCTATGCTGCCCACGGCGTGCCGGCGCCGATCGTGGCCCAGTACCTGCGTGAGAACCGGATCGTCGCCGAGAAGAACGACCTGAACTCGCTGCTCTTCCTGCTGACCCCGGGGGTGGAATCCTCCAAGGCCGGCACGCTGATCTCGGGCCTCGTCGCCTTCAAGCGGCTGCACGACGACAACGTGCCCTTGGAGGAGGCCATGCCGGAATTCGTCGCCCGCCGGCCGAATCGCTACCGCGGCGTGCGCCTGCGCGACCTGTGCGGCGAGTTCCACGCCTTCCACCGGGAGGCCGGCACCTCCACGCTCCAGCGGCGGCAATTCGCCCCCGATCACCTGCCCGAGATGGTGATGCCGCCCAAGCGCGCCGCCCAGATGCTGACCCGCAACAAGGTCGATTACGTGCCGATCGCGGAAGCCGAGGGCCGGATCGCCAGCACGCTGATGCTGGTCTATCCCCCGGGCATCGGCACGGTGCTGCCGGGTGAGCGGCTCGACGAACGGGCCGCGCCCATGCTCGACTATTTCAAGATGTTCGAGGCCTCCGCCAACCTGTTCCCCGGCTTCGAGGCCGAGATCCAGGGCGTCTACCGGGAGGTCGAGCCGGACGGGCGGATCCGCTTCCACACCTACGTCGTGCGCGAGGGGGCCTGATGGAGATCGAGGTCGAGCCCCACGGGCCGCTCGCCGCGCGGCCTTGCCCCGACATCGTCATCCGCGCCTCCTCGGACGCGGATCTCGAGGCGATGGTGGCGATCTACGAGCACCACATCGGCAAGGGCGTGGGCGATGTCGGGGCCTTCGAGGAGGCGCGGATGCTCCCCGACGACCTGAAGCGGCGGCGCAAGTCGATGCGCAAGAAGCGCCTGCCGCACCTCGTGGCCGACCGCGGTGGCGTGGCGGCGGGCTATGCCTACGCGGTGCCGTTCCGGAAGCGCCCGGCCTATCGCTACACGCTCAAGCATTCGATCTACGTGCATCCCAACCACCTGCACGCGGGGATCGGCCGGCGGCTTCTTCCGGCGCTGATCGAGGCCTGCGCGGCCGGCGGCTACCGCCAGATCATCGGCTACATCGACGCCGAGAACGAGGCGTCGCTGCGCCTCCACGAGGCCTGCGGCTTCGAGCGGGTCGGCTTTCTGCGGGCGGTGGCGTTCAAGTACGGCCACTGGGCCGACAGCGTGATGGTCCAGCGGGCGCTGGGGACGGGGTCGGAGGACCGACCGGGGTAGGGGGGCTGTCGAGCCGCTCGCGCGGCTTGTCATTGTGCTGGGGCCGGTTTCCTTCGGAAAGGTAGGACGGCACCGCGCGTCTCCCTCCCCCCTTTGCGGGGGAAGGGGAGATGCGGGGGCCTTCGTGCCGGTTCTCGAAAGGAGAGGACGCGCCGCGAAGCGACGCCAGACGGCAGCCGTCCGCGGCCGTCTGCCCGCCCTCACTCCTGCTTCTCGAACGCCCCCGCGATGGTGAGGTGCAGCTCGTCGCCGATCAGCGGCACGTAGGTCTTCACGCCGAACTCGGAGCGTTTGAGTGTCCCGGTGGCTTCGAAGCCGACCGTGACCTTCTTGCTCAGCGGGTTCACACCGGCGCCGACAAGCGTGACGTCGAGCGTCACCGGCTTGGTCACGCCGTGGAGCGTCAGGTCGCCCGTCACCTTCGCGTGGTCCTTGCCGGCGGGGGCGACCTTGGTGGACACGAAGGTCATGTCGGGGAACTTGGCGGCGTCGAGCCACTGGTCGCCCTTCAACTCGTCGGTGAGCTTGGCGCTGGTGGTCGTCACCGAGGCGACCGGGATCTTCACCGACAGCTTCGCCGCCGCCGGGTTCTTCGGCTGCAGTTCCAGCGTACCCGACACCTCCGAGAAGCCGCCGGCGTAGTTCGAGAAGCCCATATGGGACACCCGCCAGCCGACCTGGGTGTGGCCGGGATCGACCGCGTAGGTGCCGGCCTGGATCTGGGCGGGATCGCGGGTCGGCGGGGTCTGGGCCAGGACGGGGGTGGCGACCAGCAGGGCCAGAAGGCCGGAGGCGAGAATCGACTTCAAGGGTGTCTCCTGCAGAGCAGACGGTCGAGCGCGATTCGTTGCGCCGCAGCAGCCGTGTAGCCCCGTTCACGGCCCCGGTTGAGCCTGCTATCCGGAACCCCATGGTTGCGAAAACGGAAACCTTCCGCGGCGGGCTGGACGATGTACGGGCCTTCTGCACCGTCGTGGATCTCGGGACCGTCACCGCGGCGGCGGCCAGCCTGCGCGAGACCAAGGGCAGCGTCAGCCGGCGGATCTCCCGGCTGGAACGGGCGCTCGGTGTCCGGTTGATGGCACGGACCTCCCGGGCGGTCTCGCCGACCGCCGAGGGTCTCGCCTTCTACACCAAGGCACAGGAGAGCCTAACTCTGCTCGACGAGGCGGCCGAGACCGCCCGCGATGCCCGGACGGTGCCGGCCGGGCACCTGCGGATTACCACCTCGATCGATTTCGGCATCGAGGTGATGCCGGAGATCATCGCGAGCTTTCGCGAGGCCTATCCGCAGATCACCGTGGAGATGCTGAACACCGACGCGCGCCTCGATCTGGCGGCCAACCGGATCGACCTTGCCCTGCGGCTCGGCAGCGCCGAGGAGACCGGCTATCGCGCCGTCGTCCTGGCGACGCTGACGGCGTCCCTTTACGCCGCCCCCGCCTACCTGCTGCGCCGGCCGGCCCCGGCGGACCTTGCCGCCCTGCACGACCACGACCTGATCCTGGCCCGCGAACGCTTCGGCGCGGCGGCGCTGGCGCTGACCGACGGCCAGGGCCGTACCGAGCCGCTCTCCGTGAACCCGGCGATCCGCGTCAGCGATTTCGCAACCGCGCTCCGGTTGACCCTGGCAGGCGCCGGGATCGGCCATCTCCCCAGCCTCGTAGCCGCCCGGGCCGTGGCGGCGGGCCAGCTCCAGCGCGTGCTGGCCCCCTGGGCGACCCGTGGCGCGGCCCTGCGCGCCGTCACCCTGGCCGGTCGCGAGCTGCCCGCCCGAGTCCGGGTGTTCCGCGAGCACGTCGGCAGCGCCCTCGCGGCCCGCGACTGCGCTCACGAATTCGTGGATTTAGACGTGAATACTGCTGAGAGCCGGGTACATACAGTAAAACATGGGTTAGATTTCTGAAGCTCGCTCAAATTTGAACGATCGACGTATCGATTCGTTCACGGGCATCCCTCACCATGCACTGCAACAGGGTCCAAACGCCCGGTCAGCGAGCCGGATCGTGCAAGCCCCTTCGAGGTCATTGCGGACGCCATCATGCCCCCTGCCAGCAGGCGCCTGCGTTCTGTCCTCGTCGTCGGTACGCTCACCCTCGCAGCCACCGGCGCAGCGCTGGAAAGCGCGCGGGCGACCCTATCGACCGCGGCCCGGATCGTGTTGCAGAAGGGCCGCCACTATGCGCCCACCGACCTGTATCTCCGGCGGGGCGACACGATCACCCTGCGCAACGGCGATGAGAGCTTCACCCACCATGCCTTCATCGAAGCAGACCGGTTCTCGTTCGACGCCGGCGATCAGGAGCCCGGGACCGAGACGCGGCTGACGCTGGTCGAGCCGGGGGATTTCGTGATCCAGTGCGGCATTCATCCGAAGATGAAGCTGACCATCCACGTCGAGTAGGAGTCGTGGATCAACTGTCGCGGCCAAATCCGAGGCCGCGCAGGATGTCGCCGATCGGATCGATCCGCCCCGATGCATCCGGTGCCGGCCGAGGCGCGGATTGCGGCATCACGGCGGGATCGACTGCGGCGGTGCGGGCACGGGTGGGACGATGCAGATGGGCAGCCCTGGAGCGGTTCTTCCGCTCCGCTGCCTTCCCCCGGTGGTTCGCGCTGCTATTGCGGGGCGGTTCGACGGAGAGAGCGATCGTGGCCGGTGGCGTCGCGGCGGTGGCCAAGGCGCCTAGCTGCTCCGACGCGGGTGCGGCGGTGATCTCGGGGGTGCCGCGGGCCGGCGGATCGATCCAAGCCACCGGCTTGATGGATTCGGCGACCGCGGCGGGTCGCGTCGGCGCGTTGCGATCGCGCGAATGCAGGTTCTGAGTCGCCACGCCCAGCCCGAATACGGCAAGGACCATGGTTACGAGGATGGAGCGAGCGTATTTCATGACGGGAAAACGTACGGTCAAGCTCTTGGTTCCGCTTGACTGTTTAATCCCGCTCTGAGTGTGGCGGCCGGCGCTGGATCCGGTCCGAAAACAAAAAAGGCCACTCCCGAAGGAGCGGCCCGAAGTCTAGGGAGGAAACGCCCAAGAAGGGCAGCGGGAGGGCGACGCCATCGCCATCCCGCAACGCACAGATAGGATATCGCAGTGCGGTAGGCAATGGCTCGATGCGCCGAAAGGCATGCAGACCGTGCGCTTTCATAGCCTCCATGCCCTGACGTCATGCCTCGGCGTGTCGAGCTCGCCCGGCACGGGGCCGTCTCATACGCCGCGCCGCTGATCCCAAATCTCCGGGTTGACCAGCCCGCCGGGATGGCGACCGGCCAACACGTCGATCACCCGTGTCGCGGCGGTCTCGGCGGTGCGGATCAGGGCGGCCTCGGTCGAGCCGCCGACATGAGGCGTGAGGATCACCCGCTCCTGGTGGGCAAGGGGATGGTTGCGGGGCAGCGGCTCCTGCGCGAAGACGTCGAGGCCGGCGCCGGCGATCGTGCCGGCCTCCAGGGCCTCCATCAGGTCCGCCTCGTCGATCAGGCCGCCGCGGCTGGTGTTGATCAGGAACGCGCCCCGCTTCATCCGGGCGAGCTGCTCCCGGCCGATCAATCCGCGGGTGCCGGGGGTGAGCGGCAGGTGCAGCGAGACGATGTCGGCCTCTGCCAGCACGGCCTCCACCGAGGTGGCGCGCAGGGCGCCGGCCGTGGCGAAATCCGTTTCCGGGCGGCTCGGTCCGTAGGCCAGGACCCGTAGTCCGAGGGCGCCGCCGAGCCGGGCCGTGGCCTGCCCGATCGCCCCGAACCCGACGAGACCGAGGGTGAGGCCTGCGAGCTCGACCAAGCGGGTGGTGAACTTGAAGCTGTCGTCGCCCTGCCGGACCGACCGGTCGGCCCCGGGCAGGGCCTTCGCCAGGGCGAAGATCAGCGCCAGCGTGTGCTCGGCCACCGAAACGGCGTTGGCGCCGGGGGTGTTGACCACCACGATGCCGGCCTCGGTCGCCGCCGCCTTGGCCACGTGATCGGTGCCGGTGCCGTGCACGCCGATCACCCGCAGCGCCGCCGCCGCCGCGATGGCCTCGGCCGGGAAGCCGGTGTTGCGGGTGATGACCGCGACGCAGCCGGCGACGTCGCAGGCCAGGGTCGCGGCGTCGGTGCCACGGGCCGCGCGGGGCTCAAGCCCGGCCGCGCGCAGCCGATCGAGACCCGCCGCGTGGATCGGCTGGACGATGAGGCACGGACCGGTGATCAAGGCGGCATATCCTTGGCCGACCCGGAGGGCCGGCTGCGAGTGCTTCAAGCCCGGTCGTCCTAGGACCGGCTTGGCACGGTGGCAACGAGCACTCTGGAGGCCGCGCCGGTTCAGGTGCGTTCAGGCCGTCGATGTTTCACGGGAAACATTGCGTTTACCCTATGCGACAACCCCTGTGGCGGCGGCGTCATCGCGGTCCCGCCCGCATTCTAGTAGCACCGGCCGGGATGACGACATCGCAATGGCGTACCCTTCGGAACGTGCAGGCCCGGGCGCGGCTGGAGCGGGCGCTGCCGCCGGTCTTCCCCGTACCGGTCCTCCGGCACGCCCTGGCGCGGCCCCTGATCCCGCCGACGCCGCGCCTTGCCGTGGAGAGCTACTGGCGCAGCCATGTCCTCCGGGCCGACCGGCTCGCCCGCGCCCTGGCGGCCCGCTCCGGCACGCCGGAGGGCTGGACGTGGCAGATCGGCCGTGATGGCTCGGGGGAGGGGCGCGCCGGCGGTTTCCGGACGCCGCCCGCTCCCTTTCGCGATCCCGCCTTCGCCCGCGGCCGCGGTGCCTGCTGCATCTGCGGCCAGCCGGTCTACCGGTTCGGCTGGCACCGGGATCTCTGGGGCGGCGGCACGCCCAACGCCAGGGCCGGCTGGCATGCGGCCTGTGTCACGGCCTGGAAGTTCTGGCTCGCCCCGCACGCGCAGGTCCGGGCGCTGAAGCTCCGCCAGCGGCATCGCTGCGCGACCTCCGGCAAGCGGCTGCTGCGCACCGCCGAGGTCGATCACGCCCTGCCGCTCTATCAGGTCTGGCGGGAGCACCGCACCCGCCCCTGGCCGGACCTCCTTGCCTACTGGGGCGCGCCGAACCTGCAGGTGGTCAACCGGGCCGTCCACGTCCTCAAGTGCCGGGACGAGGCCGCCGAGCGCTCGCAGACCCTGCGGCTCTCCCGTTTCCGGGTGGTCGAGGACGAGTCCGGGTTCAGCGTGATCGAGGAGGGGTGAGCGGCCTGCTCACCCACCCACGGCTTCGAGGCCGCGCGATAGGTCGGCCAACAGGTCGTCCTCCGCCTCCAGCCCGACCGAGAGGCGCAGCAGCCCGTCGGTGATGCCCGCGATCGCCCGCGCGTCCGGGTCCATGGCCGCATGGGTCATAGTCGGCGGGTGGGCGACCAGGCTCTCGACCCCGCCCAGGGATTCGGCCAGGGTGAAGACCTGCACGGCGCCCACGAAGGCCCGCACCGCCTCGAGCCCGCCCGCGAGTTCGAAGCTCAGCATGGCGCCGAAGCCCGCCTGCTGCGCCTTGGCGAGGGCGTGCCCGGGATGGGACGGCAGACCCGGGTAGTGGACGCGGCTCACGGCCGGATGCGCATCCAGGAAGGCGGCGATCCGCCCCGCGTTGCGCTGCTGCTGGTCCACGCGCACGAACAGGGTGCGCAGGCCCCGGAGCGTCAGGTAGGCGTCGAGCGGCGAGCCCGTGACGCCGATCGTGTTCGCCCAGGCGGCGAGTTCCTCGCCCACGGCCTTGTCGGCGGCGATCACCGCCCCGCCGATCACATCGGAATGACCGTTGAGGAACTTCGTGGTGGAGTGGACCACGAGATCCGCCCCCAGGGTGATCGGTTGCTGCAGGGCCGGCGACAGGAAGGTGTTGTCGACCACCGCCAGCGCGCCGACCGCCTTGGCGGCGGCGGTCACGCGCCGGATATCCACGACCCGCATCAACGGGTTGCTCGGCGTTTCGATGAGCACGACCTTCGGCCGTCCGGCCAGGGCCGCCGCCAGGGCGTCCGGGTCGGTCTGGTCGACGAAGTCCACGCGGTAATGGCCCCGGGCGGCGCGGAAGCTCAGCAGGCGGTGTGTGCCGCCGTAAAGATCGTGCGGCGCGACCAGCAGGTCGCCCGGCCGCAGGCTCGACAGGGCGAGGTCGAGGGCCGCCATGCCGCTCGCCACGATCACGGCCCGGGCGCCCCCTTCGAGCTTGGCGATCGTGTCGGCGAGGGCGTCCCGCGTCGGGTTGCCGAGGCGGGAGTAGTCGTATGGGCCGGGCTGCTCGAAGGCCGGGAACTTGAAGGTGGTCGACAGGTGGATCGGTGCGATGACCGCCCCGAAGGCCGAATCCTGCGCGACACCATTGGCTGCCGCGACGGTACGGGCCGCGAATCCGTCTGACATCGGCTCTCCTCCATGCCCGGTCGGCAATTCCGGCCGAACCCTGGCGCGTTCTTTATGGAGAACAGATCAGACTTTCAAGAGAACGATACCCGCTCCTTGGTCGCCTGTGCGGCTCGCATCTGACCGTGGCCGACGCACCCGGGTGGTGGCTATGGTCAAGGGGATTTTGATCGAAACAGGCGACACACCCGCAGCTTGAAAGCGGATGCGACTTTAAAGATGGTCATGGATTGCATCCGGGTCAGCACGACGACCCGGCAAACCGCAACCAGCCTTCTACCGGAAAAAATGCGAATGGCCACTAGACGACCGGTCTAATCCGTTCTATCTCACCGTCATGGCACGCGTCACCGCACATACCGACACCCGGCAGGGGATCCTCGACACCGCCTACGGCCTGATCGGCGCGAAGGGGTTTTCCGGGGTAGGACTCAACGAGATCCTGACCTCGGCCGGCGTGCCGAAAGGGTCGTTCTACCACTACTTCGGCTCCAAGGAGGCTTTCGGCGAGGCCCTCTTGGCGGACTACTTCGAGAGTTATCTCGCCGACCTCGATACGACGCTGGCCGAGCCGGGGTTGAGTCATGCCGAGCGCCTGATGAACTACTGGCGCAAATGGCAGGCGACGCAGGGAAGCGTCGACTATCAGCGCAAATGCCTTGCGGTGAAGCTTGCGGCGGAAGTCTCGGACCTGTCCGAGGCGATGCGCTTGGCCCTCAAGGCCGGCACTGCCGCGATCATCGAACGGCTGTCGCAAGCCATTGCGGCGGGCGTGGCGGAGGGCTCGCTCACGGTCGAGAGCGAGCCGCATACGACCGCCGAAGACCTGTATCACGTCTGGCTCGGCGCGAGCCTGATGGCCAAGATCGTCCGGACCGACGCACCGTTCGCGGCGGCCATCGGGACGACCCGGCGCATCCTGGGCCTCACGGCGCACTGATCCACCGCCTCCGACTTCGCCGGACGCAGCCCCTCACTGCGTCCACATTTGAGACGACCGGTCTACTCAAGGCTGAGCCAATCATCTCCTCCATGCCGGTCGGGGAGCAGCAGTCAGACGGAGAAAACCCATGCCCCACCACGCCAAGACCTCTGTCGTCACGACCCTCATCGCTGAGGGGCTGATGGCACTCCTCACTGGGCCACAAGCAACAGCGCAAGAGCGGATCACCCTCGAGACCATCGGCGCCGTCCGCATGGCCCGGTTCGACGAGGTCCGCCGCGCGGGCCCCGAGTTCCGCCCTGCACAAGCCGCGCAGCCGCGCGACCCGGCCGCCGGACGCACCGCGAAGGCGCGCTAGCGCCGGCCCGCCTTCCCCGAACCCGTTCCGAGCGCGGCCTCGAACCCAAAACCCTCCCACACACAACTGAAAGACCTGGAGACCGACGATGAAGATCCTGATGGTGCTGACCTCGCACGACCGGCTCGGCGAAACCGGCCGGAAGACCGGCTTTTGGCTGGAGGAGCTCGCTGCGCCCTATTACGTGTTCAAGGATGCGGGGGCGGGGGTGGTCCTGGTGTCGCCCAAGGGTGGCCGCCCGCCGCTCGATCCGAAGAGCGCCGAGCCGAGCTTCCAGACGGACGCGACGCGCCGCTTCGAAGCCGATGCGGCGGCCATGGCGGCGCTGGCCGAGACGGGCCGGCTCGACGCCGTCGGCCACGCGGGCTTCGACGCCGTCTTCTATCCCGGCGGGCATGGGCCTCTCTGGGACCTTGCCGAGGACCCTGCCTCGATCACGCTGATCGAGACGACGCTCGGGGCCGGCAAGCCCGTGGCCCTCGTCTGCCACGCCCCCGGCGTCCTGCGCCATGCCAGGGCGCCGGAGGGGAAGCCGCTGGTCGAAGGCCGGAACGTCACCGGCTTCACGAACACCGAGGAGGAGGCCGTCGGCCTCACAGAGGTGGTCCCGTTCCTCGTCGAGGACGAGCTGAAGCGGAACGGAGGCCTCTACGCCAAGGGTGCCGACTGGGGACCCTTCGTGGTGACGGACGGCCTGCTCATCACCGGCCAGAACCCGGCCTCCTCCGGCCCCGCCGCCGAGCGTCTCGTCGCTCGCCTCGCCAACCGCTGAGGACGCGGGCGCCCCCGGCGGCGCCGCATCCTGCCACCCAACCCCTGATCGTCACCCCCCGAAGCGGCGTACGCCACCCGCATCGGCGACCTCGAAGGATCCAGCCCATGACCACGGACATCGTTTTCTCGGACGCGACCCGGCTCGCCGAATTGATCCGAACCAAGCAGCTCTCACCGGTCGAGGTCGTGCAGGCGCACCTCGACCGCATCGAAGCAGTCGATCCGAAGGTCAACGCCATCGTCGCGGTCGCGGAAGGCGCGCTGGCCGCCGCGCGGGACGCGGAGGCGGCACTCATGGCCGGCGGGGAACTCGGGCCGCTTCACGGTGTGCCGTTCACCGTGAAGGATTCCATCGACACCGCCGGCGTGCTCACCCAGCGCGGCTCGCCGATCTTCAAGGGCCGGGTGCCCGACGCCGATGCCACCAGCGTGGCGCGCCTGAAGAGGGCCGGTGGCATTCTGCTCGCTAAGACCAACCTCCCGGAGTTCTCCTACTGGATCGAGAGCGACAACCTGCTCTCCGGCCGCTCGAACAACCCGTGGGACCTCGAGCGTACGCCCGGGGGCTCCAGCGGCGGCGAGTCGGCGGCCATCGCGGCGGGCATGTCGCCACTCGGACTCGGCACCGACCTCGCGATATCGGTGCGCGGCCCGGCCGCGCAGACCGGCATCGTCTCGCTGAAGGCCACCCACGGGCGCGTGCCCATGACCGGCATCTGGCCGCGGGCGCCCCGCCGCTTCTGGCACGTCGGCCCGATGGCCCGTTCGATCCGCGACCTCGCGCTCGCCTTCTCGCAACTCGCCGGCCCAGACGGGCAGGACGCCTTCGCGAGCAGCACCGTCCCGTTCGATGCCGGCCTCGGTGCCGCGCCGAATCGCAAGCTCCGGGTCGGCTGGATGGTCGGGCCGGGCTTCGGGCCCATCGACACGCAGGTCGCCGCGACCGTGCGGGCTGCGGCCGAGGCCCTCAAGGGCGAGGGTCACCACGTGGAGGAGGTGCGCATCCCGGCGCTGGAGCGCGACTTCGCCCTCGACGTGTTCAACACGCTCCACGTCATGGAGATGAAGCCGGCGTTCCGCGAAGCGACCGCCGGGCACGAGGACCAGATGTACAAGATGGCCAAGACCATGTTGTCCCTGCCGGACCCGTCGGTGGAGGACTACGTCGCGGCCGAGCAGGCGGCGGAGCGGCTCCGGGACGGCTATGCGGCCTTCTTCCGGAACTTCGACGTGCTCCTCACCCCGGTGCTGCCGGTACCGGCGCACAAGCACGGCATCCAGGAACTCGTCGTCAACGGCGAGACGGTCGATCTGACTTACCTGCAGGGCGCGACCGTGCCCCTGAATGTCACCGGCCTGCCGGGCCTGTCGATACGGTTCGGGACGAGCCGCGAGGGCTTGCCGATCAACGTGCAGCTGGTTGCAAGCTGGCAGGCGGAGACGACGATCCTGCACGCGGCCTCGGTGCTGGAGGGCGTGAGCCCGGTTCGCGGCCTGCACCCGAGCCTCTGACCTGAGGGACTCGGCCGGGGGGCGCCATGCGGCCCCCGGCCATCGACCGGACCGGCTGGGAAACACCCGGTGTGGATATCAGGCCGGCTGGCTGGATGCCGCCCGGACCTTACCGGCGTGGTCGCCAGGGGGCCATGCTGGCGAAGACGTCGTCCTGGCGGATCAGCGCGTGCATCAGCGCCGCCCCGAGATGCGCCAGAAAGGCAGCGAACAGGGCATAGGCGAGCCCGGTATGGAGGTGCCGCAGCGCCGCGGCGAGCATCGGGTCCTGCGGCAGGATCGGCGGCAGCACCACCGGCCCAGCCAGCACGATCGGATAGCGCGCCGCCGACAGCATGCCCCAGCCGACCAGCGGCAGGGTCAGCATCAGCCCGTAGAGCGCGATATGCGAGCCGTGCGCGGCGATCCGCTGCCACGCGGGCAGATCCGTCGGCAGGGGCGGGGGCGGATGGCGCCAGCGGTTGACGAGCCGCAGGCCGGCAAGGAGCAGGATCAGGAGGCCGAGGGGTCGGTGCAGCGCGACCAGGGCGTGATAGTCGGCGAGCGACGTCACCATGGCGACGCCGATCAGCAGCATGGCGAGGATCATCACCGCCATGCCCCAGTGGAGCAGGCGGGCCGGCCAGTTGAAGCGCGCGGGTTCGGTCACAGGGCAGCTCCGTGGATCGGCGCGCCGGTCACGGCGCTCGGCGTCTTCGCCTCGCCGGCTCGGCGGGTGAAGGACTGCGCATAGGCCGCAGAGCGCGCGCTGAGCAGCGGATCGTCGCTCGGTGCGATACCCTCCGGCAGGACGAGCGGGTCGAAGTTGACGTCGCGGCAGGTGTGGGGCGCTTCCGGCATGGCCTCGGTGAGGGTCAGGGTGCCGACATCCACGCGCTCGCGGTCGGCGGGCCAGGGCTGCGTCGCGTCGGCGGTGGGGTCCTCCCCCCGGCCGACCGTCACCACGAGGTGCCAGCGCTGCGGACCCTGGCGCAACTGCGCCTCGAAAGCATCGAACAGCCCATCTGGGGCGGGCGAACCGGTCCCATCGGCGGTCTCGGGTGCGGCTGTCCGCTCCGGGACGAAAGCCCAGCGCACCGGTCGCACGGTGCCGTCGGCGGCTGCGAACCGCAAGGCGTTCAGGCTCCAGAAGGTGCTGTCGGCGAAACCGGAGGTCACGGTCCGCGCCTTGATCAGGGACGCGGCCCGCGCGCTCTCGGGATGGGCCGCGAAGAACGCCGCCATGCGGGCGGGATCGGGCTTGCCGGTGGCTGGATCGGGCTTGGCGGCGCGGAGCTGGTCGTAGAAGGCCTCCGGCGTGCGCACGGGGAAGACCGGGATGTTGTTCATGCCGGTGCGCCACTCCGCGCCGTCCGGCGACCGGAACAGCAGGGCGAGGCTGCGCACGGTGGTCTCGGCATCGGCCGCGTAGGGCTGGCCGCCCGCCAGCGCGATCCGGCCCAGGACGGGGGTCACCTGCCCGGGGGCGAACACGGTGGCTGTCGAGAGGCGCGTGCCCGCGCCGTTGGGGGCGAAGCGCCCCGCCACGCACAAGCCCTTGGCGTGGTTGCGCCGGAAGCCGGGATGGGGCCCGTTCACCACCTCGAAGCGATCGACGATCCGCGCCGGTGTGAGGAGGCCGGGCGACAGCCAGCCCCCCGCATAGGCGAAGCCGCCGGCCGTGCCGGCCACCACCGCGCCGATCACGGACAGGCGCAGGAGCAGGCTGCGCCCGGTCATGCCGGGCGGCGCCCCTGTGAGGTCGTTGATCAACGTCATCTGTCCGGTCCGGGATTGGTCGCGATGACGCCTATTCGACGACGTGACGCGCGGGTTTCACCCGTCGGTTGCCGAACCCGCATGCGGGGAGCAACGGAGCCGAGGCCGTCTCCCTCAGGTCCACCGCGCGCCCTCGTGCGGCACGCGAAGTGCAACTGGGCGTGGTGCTGGAACGCCCGCAGGGTCCGCCCCGACAATGCTGGGCGGGGCGAGCGCATCGCAGCCCGATGCTGCCATAAGCCCGCTACGGACGCATGGGACAGCCCTGCGACGCCACGAGCCTTGCAAGATCGGCCGAGTTTCGCCATATCGACTTCATCGGCAGCGACAGAACACCGTCCGCCGAAATCTCTCAGCCACGGGTTGCACGGCTCCGCTTCGGCGGGGCGTCGACGTGCCGGACTTAAGCTCTGGCGGGTTGCGAGATGCCTTTCACGTGCGAATGGATGGGGCTGCCCTCTTGGGGGTGTCGTCGTCCGCCAACGGGATCCGGGCTTCCGGGTCCGGTGGTTTCGCCGGGAAAAGGTCGGTTGACAGGCCGGGCGGGCTCGGCCTATACGGCGCCTCCCGACGCGGTGCCGAAGCAAAACGGCCGGGTCGGGCGGGTTTCCTGAGGTTAAGAAAAGTAGATCTGGCGATAGCCAAGGTACTTGACTTTCCCTCGAAAGGTACTTACGAAAGTTTTTACT
>NZ_JALNUM010000065.1:0-35338 GCF_026540795.1 Methylobacterium sp. GC_Met_2 | reverse complement strand
TTTTCCGACCGAGATGTGTGAATCCGCAAGCTCGCAGAGGGGCGAGGGCGACGCGCGCCTTATCCGTGATCGTGAGGCCCGTCGGGCTCCGGCAGGGTCAGCCCGAAATGGCTGACCAGATCGGCCACCTGCCCGGGGCTGAGCTGCCGCGGATTGAGGTTGCGCAGGAGCAAATACAGCTTGGCGGTCTCCTCCAGCTCCTCGGTGGCGAAGACCGCGCCCTCCAGGCTGTCGCCGGCCACCACCGGGCCGTGATTGGCCAGCAGAACCGAACTGTACTTCCCCGCTAGGCCCCGGATCGCGTCCGCCACCGCCGGGTCGCCGGGACGGTAATAGGGCACCAGCGCCGTGCCGCCGGTGCGCATCAGGTAGTAGGGCGTCAGCGGCGGCAGCACCTGCCGCGGGTCGATCTCCGGCAGCATCGAGACCGCGACCGCGTGGGTCGAGTGCAGGTGGACGATGGCCTTCGCCTCGCTCCGGCTCTCGTAGAGCGCGCTGTGCAGCGGGATTTCTTTCGTCGGTTTGTCCCCTGAGATCAGGCGGCCGTCCTGATCCAACCGGGAGATCCGCGCCGGGTCGAGGAAGCCGAGCGAGGCGTTGGTCGGCGTCACCAGCCAGCCGCCGTCGGGCAGGCGCAGCGAGATGTTGCCCGACGAGCCCGGCGTCAGGCCGCGCTCGAACAGCGAGCGGCCGTAGCGGCAGATATCCTCACGCAGCCGGCTCTCGTCGCTCATGCGGTCGCTCCCTCGATCAGCTCGAACCCGAGATCGATTGTTTTCGGACCTGCGCTCGTCAGGCAGGCGGCGGCTTGCCGGCCGATCTCCAGGCGCGGCGTGCGCACCGTCGACAGGGGCTGGGGCATCGCGGCCGCGAAGTCGAGCCCGTTGAAGCCGAACAGCGCCAGCCGCCCCGGCACCGCCAGCCCCGCCGCCAGACAGGCGAAGTAGCCGCCGAGCGCCATGTCGTCGTTGGAGAAGTAGACCGCGTCGAGATCGGAAACGCGCGCCAGCAGCGCCTCCAGCCCCGCCCGGCCCGAGGCCGGCGAGGACGGCCCCGGCCGGATTTCCTTGTCGGAGAGCGCCAGACCCGCCTCCCCCAGGGCGTGCTCGAACCCGGCCAGGCGCTTGCCCGCGCGCAGGTCGACGCGCAGGTCGTGGCCGAGATAGGCGATCCGCCGGTAGCCCCGCGCGACGAGGTGCCGGGCGCTCGCCGCCCCCACGGCCCGGTTGGAGAAGCCGACGACGGCGTCGATCCCCGCCCCGTCCGTGTCGATCATCTCGACCACGCGCACGCCGCTCGCCTGTGCCAGGGCGACGGTCCCGGGATTGTGCTCCAGCCCGGTGAGCAGCAGCGCCGCCGGGCGCCAGGACAGGAGCGCGGCAACCAGCGCCTCCTCCCGGTCCGAATCGTAATCGCTCACCCCGATCACGCAAGGGATGCCCTCGGCGTCGAGCGCCGATGTCAGCCCGCGCAGCAGGTCGGGGAAGACCACGTTGGCCAGCGATGGGATCACGACGCCGACGAGCCGCGCGCTCGCCCCCTGCCCCGCGAGGCTGCCGGCGAGGCGGTTCGGCACGTAGCCGAGCCGCGCCACGGCCTCCGCCACCCGCTCGCCGGCGCGCTTGGAATAGGAGCCGTGATTGCGCAGGACCCGCGAGACCGTGCTCTCGCCGACGCCCGCCGCGCGGGCGACATCGGTGAGGGTCACGAGCCGCCCCGGCAGCTGGGTTTCGTCCATGGCCCCGCTTCTCCCGGCGCGGTTTTCTTATGCGATGACAGCGCCCATTGGCCGGACGGATCCGGTCGGGCGCCGGCCCCTCCCCCGAGCGGGCTTCGATGTTCACACAACTGCGCCGACACTCTCCCCTCCCCGCAAGGGGGAGGGAAAAGCGCTTTCTCCTGAGAGCTTTCAGCCTCGGAGCGAGACGTGTGAATTCGTAAGCCCCCAAGGGAGGGAGGGCGCGTCGCGACACCTGACATAGCGGCGTGCATTATTTCGCACAACCGGATTGGCAGCGCTGCCAAACTGCGATATCGCTCCGCGCAACGTCGTCGTCGAGCGGCGAAGACCACTATTCGTCCGGACGCGGGATCGTACGGATCAGGGAGAACGCCCATGTCGGTCCAAGCCGCCCCGCTGGGGGGTGCCACCGCACAAGCGGACGACAAGACCTTCGCCGACCGCACCTACGCGAAGGTGTTCTGGCGCCTCGTACCGTTCCTGATGCTCTGCTACGTGGTGGCGTATCTCGACCGGGTGAATGTCGGCTTCGCCAAGCTCCAGATGTCCCAGGAGCTCAAGTTCTCCGAGACGGTCTATGGGCTGGGCGCCGGGATCTTCTTCCTCGGCTATTTCCTGTTCGAGGTGCCCTCGAACGTGATCCTGCACCGGGTCGGCGCCCGGGTCTGGATCGCCCGGATCATGATCACCTGGGGGATCATCTCCGGCGCCTTCGTGTTCGTGAACTCCGCGTGGAGCTTCTACGGGATGCGCTTCCTGCTCGGGCTGGCCGAAGCCGGTTTCTATCCGGGGGTGATCCTCTACACGACCGCGTGGTTCCCCGCCCATCGCCGGGCCAAGGTGATCGCGGTGTTCATGGCGGCGATCCCGATCTCCGGGATCTTCGGCAACCCGCTCTCCGGCTGGATCATGGACGCGCTCAACGGCACCCATGGCCTGTCCGGCTGGCAGTGGATGTTCCTGATCGAGGCGGTGCCGGCGGTGCTGATCGGAATCGCCGTGTTCCTTTATCTCGACAACCGCCCGTCCGAGGCGAAGTGGCTGACCGACGCCGAGAAACAGCTTCTCGAGCGCGACATCGCGGCCGACAACCAGGGCAAGGAATCGAGCCCGCACTCGATCGCCACCGTGTTCCGCAACGGCCGCGTGTGGTTCATGAGCCTGATCTACTTCGCCTTCGTCACCGGCCAGTACGGGCTGACCTTCTGGATGCCGACCATCGTCAAGGCGTCGGGGGTGCAGGGCAACTTCAACATCGGCCTGATCAGCGCGATCCCGTTCCTGTGCGCGGCGGTTGTGATGGTCCTGCTGGGCCTCTCCGCCGACCGGATGCGCGAGCGGCGCTGGCACCTGATCATCCCGGCGCTGATCGGGGCGGTGGGCTTCGTGGTCTCGGCCAATGCCGGCTCGACCACGGTGGCGGTGGCGGCGCTCTCGGTTGCGGCGGCCGGGGTGCTGACCTGCTCGCCCCTGTTCTGGTCGTTGCCCACGGCGTTCCTGAGCGGCGCGGGCGCGGCGGCCGGGATCGCGCTGATCAACTCGGTGGGGAATCTGGCGGGTTTCGTCAGCCCCTACGTGATCGGGGCCCTGCGCGACGCCACCGGCAGCACCGCCACCGGCCTCTACGCGCTCGCCGCGATGCTGGTGGTCGGCTCGGTCTGCGTGTTCGTGACGCCGGCGCGGATGGTGAATCGCTGAAGCGCTGCCCCTTCCGCCGGCGCGACGCGCCCCCTCTCCCGTGCGGGAGGGGGTTGGGGTGAGGGATCAGGTCCCTCCGGAAAGTTCTCCTCCCTCACCCTGTCCCTCTCCCGCACGGGAGAGGGAACCCGCGCCTCACGCGGTAATGCAGAGGTGCTCTCCCCTTCATGCAGGAGCCGCCCCGATGACCAATCCAACCAACCGCGCCGCGGTGATCGGCCTCGGCTCGATGGGCTCCGGCATGGCCGGCTCGCTCCTGCGGGCGGGATTTTCCGTCGCCGCCTGCGACGTGAACCCCGAGGCGGTGTCCCGCCTCGCCGCTGCCGGCGGGCGGGGCGTTTCCACCCCCGCCGAGGCGGCGCGGGACGCCGACGTGGTGGTGAGCGTGGTGGTCAACGCCGCCCAGACCGAGGCGGTGCTGTTCGGCGAGAACGGGGCCGCCGCCGCGATGCCGGAGGGCGCGGTGTTCGTCTCCTCCGCCACCATGGACCCGGCCATCGCGCGCGCGCTCGCTGCCCGGCTGGAGGCCACCGGCCGCCACTATCTCGACGCCCCGATGAGCGGCGGCGCCGCCCGCGCGGCCGACGGCGGCCTGACCTTCCTGGCCTCGGGCTCGGCGGCGGCCTTCGCGAAGGCCCGGCCCGCCCTGGATGCCATGGCGGGCACGCTCTACGAACTCGGCGACGCCGCCGGCCAGGGCGCGGCCTTCAAGATGATCAACCAGCTGCTCGCCGGCGTCCACATCGCCGCTGCCTGCGAGGCGATGGCGTTCGCCGCCAAGCAGGGCCTCGATCTGCGCCGCGTCTACGAGGTGATCACGAAATCCGCCGGCAATTCGTGGATGTTCGAGAACCGGGTGCCCCATATCCTCGATGCGGATTACGCCCCGAAGAGCGCGGTCGATATCTTCGTGAAAGATCTCGGCATCGTGCAGGACATGGCCCGGGCAGAGAAATACCCGGTGCCGGTGGCGGCGGCGGCGTTGCAGATGTTCCTGATGGCGTCGGGCGCCGGCATGGGCCGGGACGACGACGCCTCCGTGGCGCGGCTCTACGCGCAGGTCTCGGGGGCGAAGCTGCCGGGAAAGGCTTGAGGTAGCCTGCCCACCCTCCACCTCATCCTGAGGTGACCGCGAAGCGGGCCTCGAAGGAGGGCTCCAGGGATCGCGCGGCCGGCTGGAGGGCTCCTTCGAGGCCTCCGCTGCGCTGCGGCACCTCAGGATGAGGTGGGTTGACTGGATGACGGTCCGCTGAGCCGGCCTGACAGATATCGAGAACCGCGCAGGGAGTCCGAAAAGAATGCCGCGCTTTGCCGCCAACCTGAGCCTGATGTTCAACGAGGTGCCGTTCCTCGACCGGTTCGACGCCGCGGCCCGAGCCGGGTTCGACGCCGTCGAGTTCCTGTTCCCCTACGAACACCCGCCCGAAGCCATCGGCGAGCGGCTCCGGGCCAACGGCCTGACCCAGGCGCTGTTCAACCTGCCGCCGGGCGATTTCGCCAAGGGCGAGCGCGGCTTGGCGGCGTTTCCTGAGCGGTTCGATGAGCTGAAGGCGGGCGTCGACACCGCGCTCCGGTACGCCGAGGCGACCGGCGTCGGCCGCCTCCACCTGATGGCGGGCCTCGCCCCGCACGACGACCCCCGCGCCGTCAAATCCTATCGGCGGGCGGTCACCTGGACGGCGGAGCGGCTGGCGCCGGCCGGCCTCGACCTCGTTCTGGAGCCGATCAACGGCCGGAACATGCCGGGCTACTTCCTCAACGATTTCGGCCGGGCCGCCGACCTGATCCGCGACTTGGCATTGCCCAACCTGAAGCTTCAGTTCGACCTCTACCATTGCCAGATCCTGCACGGCGACGTGACCATGCGTCTGCGCGCCCTGTTGCCGATCATCGGCCACGTCCAGACCGCGAGCGTCCCCGAGCGGCACGAGCCCGGCACTGGCGAGATGGCCGACTTCTTCCTGTTCGACGAGTTGGACCGGCTCGGCTACGCCGGCTTCGTCGGCTGCGAGTACATCCCGGCCGCCGACACCGTCGCGGGTCTCGGCTGGCTCAGCGCCTACAGAGGGAATGCCCGATGAGCCTCGCCCTGGGATGCGTCGCCGACGATTACACCGGCGCCTCGGACCTCGCCAACACCCTGACCAAGGCGGGCCTGCGCACGATCCAGACCATCGGCGTGCCCGAGGAGGGTCGGGCCCTGCCGGAGGCCGACGCGGTGGTGGTGGCGCTGAAAAGCCGTTCGATCCCGGCCGATCAGGCCGTCGCCCGTTCGCGTGAGGCGGAAGCCTGGTTGCGGGCAAGGGGCGCCGCCCACGTCATGTTCAAGATCTGCTCGACCTTCGACTCCACCGATGCGGGCAACATCGGGCCCGTGATGGACGCCCTGCGGGGTGATGCCGGCGAGGCCATCGCGCTGGTCACCCCTGCCTTCCCGGAGACGGGCCGGAGCGTCTACCAGGGCAACCTGTTCGTCGGTTCGGTGCCGCTGAACGAGAGCCCGCTCAAGGACCACCCGCTCAACCCGATGCGCGACGCCAACCTCGTGCGCGTGCTCGGGCGCCAGAGCGGCAGTCCGGTCGGTCTGATCGACACCGCGACCGTCGCCCGGGGCGTGGGGGCCGTGGCGTCGCGTCTTGATGCACTCGCCGCCGAGGGCAAGGGCGCGGCCATCGCGGACGCGATCTTCGACAGCGACCTCGAAACCCTCGGCCGGGCGATCGTCACCAAAAGGTTCTCGGTGGGCGCCTCCGGGCTCGGCCTCGGCCTCGCCCGTGCGTTGGCCGCCGACGGGCGCGGCACGACGGACGCCGCCGGGGCGGCCATCGGCGAGCCGGTCGGCGGCACCTCCGCGTGCCTCGCGGGCAGCTGCTCCCAGGCTACCCTCCAGCAGGTCGCCGCCGCGGAGGCGATCATGCCGGTGCTGCGCCTCGATCCGGCGCGGCTCTTGGCCGGCGCCGACGTGGTGGCCGAAGCCCTGGCCTTCGCGGAGGAACGTCTCGCGTCCGGACCGGTGCTGATCGCCACCTCGGCGCCTGCCGACGCGGTGCGCGCGCTTCAGGCCCAGCACGGCGTCGATGCGGCGGGCCACGCCATCGAGGCCGCCCTGGCCACCATCGCCGAAGGCCTCGTCGCCCGCGGGGTACGCCGGCTCGTGGTGGCCGGCGGCGAGACCTCGGGAGCGGTGGTCGACCGGCTGGGCCTCACCGCCTTCCTGCTCGGTCCCGAGATCGCGGCGGGCGTGCCCGTCCTGCGCACCGCTGGCCGGCCGGAGCCGATGCTGCTCGCGCTGAAATCGGGCAATTTCGGCGGTGCGGATTTCTTCGGCCGCGCCCTGGACATGATGCGATGAAGGGGTTCCCAAAGGGACCAAGTCCCTGTGGTGGGGTTTCGGGGTGAAACCCCCGGCATACGGATCCTGGTTCCCCGAAAGGGGATCCAGGATCCGTACAGCAGGGCTCTGCCCTGCACCCGCCAAAGGACCCGTCCTTTGGAAACCCATGACGTTTTTCGGGAGGTTTTCATGCACGCCCTGATCCTTGGCGCCGCCGGCATGATCGGCCGCCGCCTCGTCGATGCCCTGGTGACGGCGGGTGATGTCGGCGGCCAGCCGCTCACCGCGCTGACCCTGCTGGATGTCGTGCCACCCTCCGCACCCGAGGGCTTTTCAGGCCCGGTCCGGGCCGAGGCCGCCGACCTCACGGCGACCGGTGCTGCCGAGGCCGCCATCGCCGAGCGGCCGGGGGTGATCTTCCACCTCGCCGCCGTGGTCTCGGGCGAGGCCGAGGCGAATCTCGAACTCGGCTACCGGGTCAACCTCGACGGCACCCGCCTGCTTCTCGACGCGATCCGCGCGGCCAACGCGGCGGATGGCTACCGGCCGAAGCTGGTCTTCACCTCCTCGCTCGCGGTGTTCGGGCCGCCCTTCCCCCAGGTCATTCCCGACGACCATATCCTGCGCCCCGCCTCCTCGTACGGGGTGCAGAAGGCGATGGGCGAATTGATGCTCGCCGACTACGCGCGGCGCGGCTTCCTCGACGGGATCGGTCTGCGGCTGCCGACCATCTGCGTGCGGCCGGGCAAGCCCAACAGAGCGGCCTCGGGCTTCTTCTCCGGGATCATCCGCGAACCGCTGGCCGGTCAGGAGGCGATCCTGCCGGTGCCCGATACGGTCCGGCACTGGTTCGCCAGCCCCGCCGCGGCGGTGGGCTTCCTCATCCATGCGGCCGGGCTCGACCTCGCGGCGATCGGACCGCGGATCAGCCTGACCATGCCGGGCGTCTCGGCAACGGTGGCGGACGAGATCGAGGCCCTGCGCCGCGCGGCGGGCGACAAGGCCGTGGCGCTGATCCGGCGCGAACCCGACGCCACCATCGCGCGGATCGTCGGCTCCTGGCCTGAGGCGTTCGAGCCGGAGGCGGCGCTGGCTTTGGGCTTCCGGGCGGATGCGTCCTTCGACGCGATCGTGGCCCAGCACGTGGCCGAGTTCCACGGCGGCTGAGCCTCAGGGGCGGTTTTCGGCCGCCCGCTCAGTCGTCGGCGCCGGCGTAGAAGCCCTCCACGCCGATGCCCTCTTCCTGCATCATCCGGGCGCGGGCACGCAGCTTCTCGGTCTCGCTCTTGAGCTGGCCGCAGGCCGCCAGGATATCCCGGCCGCGGGGCGTACGCACCGGCGAGGCGTAGCCGGCGTTGAACACGATCTCGGAGAAGCGCTCGATCCGGTCCCAGTCGGAGCATGCGTAGCGGCTGCCCGGCCAGGGGTTGAACGGGATCAGGTTGATCTTGGCCGGGATCCCCTTGAGCAGGCGGACCAGTTCCCGCGCATCCGCGTCCGAATCGTTGACGCCCTTCAGCATCACGTACTCGAAGGTGATCCGGCGGGCGTTGCTCAGGCCGGGATAGGCGCGGCAGGCGGCGAGCAATTCGGCGATCGGGTACTTGCGGTTGAGCGGCACCAGCTCGTTGCGCAGGTCGTCGCGCACGGCGTGCAGCGAGATCGCCAGCATGGCGTTGGCCTGCTCGCCGAGCCGGTGGATCTGCGGCACGACCCCGGAGGTCGAGACCGTGATCCGCCGCCGGGACAGGGCGAGCCCCTCCTGATCAGACATCACCCCCACCGCGTCGACCACGGCGTCGAGGTTGTAGAGGGGCTCGCCCATGCCCATGAACACGATGTTGGTCACGAGCCGGCCGACCTCGCCGGAGCCGCCCGCGTCGCGGCTCGGCATCTGGCCGGGCCAGTCGCCGAGTTCGTCCCGGGCGACCACCAGTTGCTGCACGATCTCGGCGGCCGAGAGGTTGCGCACGAGGCGCTGCGTGCCGGTGTGGCAGAACGAGCAGGTCAGGGTACAGCCGACCTGGCTCGACACACAGAGCGTGCCCCGGTCCGGCCCGGGAATGTAGACGCACTCGATCTCGGCGCCGCGATTGTGCTCCTGCGGGTTGGTCGGCGCCATGCGCAGGAGCCACTTGCGGGTGCCGTCCCGGGAGACTTGGCGGCTCGCCACCTCGGGCCGCTCAAGCGTGAAGTGCGCGGCGAGCTGCGCCTTCAGCGCCTTGCCGACATTGGTCATCTCGGCGAAGTCGGTCGCCCCGCGGAAGTTGACCCAGTGCCAGATCTGGCCGGCGCGCATCCGGCTCTCGCGCTCGGGCACGCCCATGCCGACGAGTTGCGCCTTGAGGGCGTCGCGGGTCAGGCCGACCAGCGATGGCGGCCGGCCGGGCAGCAGCGCGGGCTGGAAATCGGGCGCCTTCTCGATCGCGGCATCGGCCGCGCGGGCGCTGTCGAGCGACGGGCTCGCCATGGCGTTCAAACAATCCATCCCCTTGGAAAGGTTTTGATATAGGCGATCGCGGCGGCGAATGCGAATGCACGCCGGCGATGGGGCGGTTGCCCTGCGCGGTGCATCGACCACCCTGCCCGTGGTCCAAGCGCCGCGCACGAAAAAGGGCGCCCGCAGGCGCCCTCATCCATCGTGAAAGGTCTCAAGAAAATCAGGCGGCGGCGGTCTTCACCGGGATGCCCTTCTCGGCCAGGAAGGTCTGCAGCTCGCCGGACTGGAACATCTCGCGGGTGATGTCGCAGCCGCCGACGAACTCGCCCTTCACGTAGATCTGCGGGATGGTCGGCCAGTTCGAGAAGGCCTTGATGCCCTCGCGGATGCCTTGGTCGGCCAGGACGTTCACGCCCTTGAACGGCACTTCGAGGTAATTGAGGATCTGCACCACCTGCCCGGAGAAACCGCATTGCGGCATCTGCGGCGTGCCCTTCATGAACACCACCACGTCCTGGGAGGTGATCTCGTTCTGGATGGTCGTGTTGGCGTCGGTCATCGGGTACCTCGGGTTTATTCGGTTGGCTTCATATCGCCGGTCCCGGCCAGCTTCTCAAGGAGGCCGGCGACGGGCAGCCTGCCCGCGGTCAGATCCTCGTAGCTGAACGGACAATCCTGCGGCAGGTCGCGCGGCACGCGGATCGCGTAGTCGGCCAGACTCGTTGCGGCATCGGAAACGCCGCGCCGCCAAGCCGCGTTCAGGTCGATCACCCGACGCATGGACGGCTTCGCCTCGCGGGTGATCCGGAGCAGAAACGCGTCGATCTCGATCCGCCAACGATCGCGGCTGGGCGCGTTCGGATCGGACAGAAGCTTCACGAGGTGCTCGAAAACCAGCTCCATCTTGCGGACCACGCCGCTGACTTGCGAGCGGCCCACGTAGAGGAGCTCCTCGATGATGCACTGCCAGTCGATCTGTCGGGACAGGGGGTCGGATCGCTCCGCGAGCCGCGCGAGCAGGGCGACCTGTTGATGGCACCACGCGACGGTGTCGCTGTCGATCAGTTCAGGCCGTTCGCGACGCAGTTCGGCGGTCTCGTGGATATCACGCGCGCGCTGCGTCGCGGCAGCGGCATCAGCGCGCCCGGCGAGCAACCGATCCAGCCAAGCCTCGACACCGCCTTCTGCATCCCACGCATAATTCCCGAGGGCGGCCGGGACCGCGTTGCGATCGATCGAATCGTCCGACCCGGCTATCTTCGGCATGGCCTCGAACAGGCGCTCATGGAGGCCGATCGAGAAGTCTTCGGACGCGACGAGATGGCGAACACTCTCGAAGAGGGACGGGTCGTCCAGCAAGGCGCCGAGCAGTTCGCGTTCCCAGGCGAAGGTCTCCCCCCAGGTCGGCGGCCGTACGCGTTCGATGAAGACGGACGGTTTGAGACTCATCGCAAAGCTCGAGGGTCGTCGCCTCAATCCTGCGGCACGCCCGTGGTCAGCGCAAGGGCGTGGAGCACCCCGCCCATCCGGCCCTGGAGGGCGCCGTAGACCATCTGGTGCTGGGCCACCCGGGTCTTGCCCTTGAAGGCCGCCGACAGGACCGTGGCGGCGTAATGGTCGCCGTCGCCCGCGAGGTCACGGATCTCCACCTGCGCGTCCGGCAGGGCCTCGCGGATCATGCGCTCGATCTCGCCCGCATCCATCGGCATCGGGTCACTCCTGGGAGAAGGGGTCAGGCGGCGGGCGCGGCGGGCTGGCTCGCCATGTAGGCGGGCAGCCAGCCCTCGTGCGCGGCGGTCAGGTCGGTGAGCGATATGGTCTCGCCGCCCGGCAGGGTCAAACGGTCGGCGCCGGTGACGCCCACCGAGGCCGCCGCGACCCCTTGCGCCGCGGCAGCCGAAAGGATCTCGGTGGCCGCCTCCGGCCGCACGGCCAGCAGGTAGCGGGCCTGATCCTCGCCGAACAGGTAGGCGTGGGGCGCCAGATCCACCGGAACGTCGGGCAGCGCCGCGCCGATACCGCCCGCCATCGCCATCTCGGCCAAAGCCACCGCGAGGCCGCCATCCGCGAGGTCGTGGACCGTGTCGACGGTGCCGGCTTGGATCAACCCGCGGACGAAGTCGCCGTTGCGGCGCTCCAGGGCAAGGTCGACGGGCGGCGGCGCGCCATCCTCGCGGCCTTCGATCACCGACAGGTAGGACGATTGGCCGAGCCAGCCCTCGCTCACCCCGATCAGCACCAGCACGTCGCCCTCGCGCTTGAGGGCGATGGTCGCGTGGCGCGCCATGTCGTCGAGCACGCCGACGCCGCCGATGGTCGGGGTCGGCAGGATGCCGACGCCGTTGGTCTCGTTGTAGAGCGAGACGTTGCCGGACACGACCGGGAAGTCCAGCGCCCGGCAGGCCTCGCCGATGCCCTGGAGGCACCCGACGAGCTGGCCCATCACCTCGGGTTTTTCCGGGTTGCCGAAGTTCAGGTTGTCGGTGATGGCGAGCGGCTTGGCCCCCACCGCCGTGATGTTGCGCCACGCCTCGGCCACGGCCTGACGGCCGCCCTCGACCGGGTCGGCCTCGCAGTAGCGCGGGGTGACGTCGCAGGTCAGCGCGAGGCCCTTCGGCCCGTCCTCGACCCGGACGATGGCGGCGTCGCCGCCGGGCTTCTGCACCGTGTTGCCCAGAATGAAGTGGTCGTACTGCTCGAACACCCAACGCTTCGAGGCGAGGTCGGGGGAGCCGACCAGGCGCTTCAGTGCGTCGGTGAGCGAGGCCGGGGCCGGCACCTCGGAGGCCGCGATCACCGGCTGGTGGGTGTTGGCCAGATGCGGCCGGTCATAGAGCGGCGCCTCGTCGCCCAGCTCCTTGATCGGCAGGTCGGCGACGGTCTCGCCGTGCCACTTGACGACGAAGCGTAGCGTGTCGGTGGTCCGCCCGATCACCGCGAAGTCGAGGCCCCACTTCACGAAGATGGCCTCGGCCTCCGCCTCCATGCCGGGCTTGAGCACCATGAGCATCCGCTCCTGGCTCTCGGACAGCATCATCTCGTAGGGGGTCATGCCGGCTTCGCGAGCCGGAACCTTCTCGATGTCCAGTTCGACGCCGAGGTCGCCCTTGGCGCCCATCTCCACCGCCGAGCAGGTCAGCCCGGCCGCGCCCATGTCCTGGATGGCGATCACGGCGCCGGAGGCCATCAGTTCCAGGCAGGCCTCCAGCAGCAGCTTCTCGGCGAAGGGATCGCCGACCTGCACGGTCGGGCGCTTCGACTCGGTGGCCTCGTCGAACTCGGCCGACGCCATGGTGGCGCCGTGGATGCCGTCGCGGCCGGTCTTGGAGCCGAGATAGACGATCGGATTCCCGACCCCGGTGGCGGCGGCGTAGAAGATCGCATCGGTGCGGGCGAGGCCCACCGCCATGGCGTTGACCAGGATGTTGCCGTCGTAGCGCTTGTGGAAGCCGGTCAGCCCGCCGACGGTCGGCACGCCGAAGGAATTGCCGTAGCCGCCGACCCCCGCCACGACCCCTGAGACCAGGGCGCGGGTCCGCGGATGGTCGGGCGAGCCGAACCGCAGGGCGTTGAGCGCCGCGATCGGCCGCGCGCCCATGGTGAAGACGTCGCGCAGGATGCCGCCCACGCCGGTCGCCGCGCCCTGGTAGGGCTCGATGTAGCTCGGGTGGTTGTGGCTCTCCATCTTGAACACGCAGGCGTGGCCGTCGCCGATATCGATGACGCCCGCGTTCTCGCCCGGCCCCTGGATCACCCACGGCGCCGAGGTCGGCAGCCCGCGCAGGTGCTTGCGGGAGGATTTGTAGGAACAATGCTCGTTCCACATCGCCGACACGATGCCGAGTTCGGTCAGCGTCGGATCGCGCCCGATCAGGCAGCGGAAGCGCGTGTACTCGTCCGGCGTCAGGCCGTGCTGGGCCACGAGTTCGGGGGTGATCGGAACGTCGTTGCGGAACATGCGAAGGGTCTCGGCAGAGAGCGGCCCGTTCCGGGAGACACGGGCCGCGGCGAGCCCGGACCGGGCGGGCATCATCTAGGCTGCCCCGGCTCTAGAGCGGAAGCGCCCGCCCTGGCAACATCCGTGGGTATTCCGGCGCGGGGGCGTGGCCTTGCGGGTTCATGGATCTCTTGGAATCACAGGAACGTCCGCATCCGCAAATTCTCGCTTCCTCCTTTGCCGCGGAAGGGTCTGCGCGTGTCGGTTTCGGATCAGAATTCGGTCGAAGCCGACTGCTCTCAGGGATCAGACCTGTGAACAAGCTCGCGCTCAAGCCGGTCGACGACCGGCGTCGCCATCCGGCTCATTCTCTCGGCATCGTGCGATCAGAGCATGCACCGGCTCCGGCCCGGTCATCAGGTCGAGATAATCGAAGCCGTCCACGCTCTGGCTCGCCATGAGCAACTGGAAATGCATCTGGAACAGGTTCCACTGGCGCCGGCGGACATCGCTGCCCGTGATCAGGTCGTTGATCATCACCCCGAGCACGGCCGGGCGCTCCGGGTCCGGCGGGGTGAGCGCGCAGGCGGCCAGGGGGTTCTGGGCGTGGATCGACAGCCAGTCCCAGGGGGCACGCACATCGATCCAGCCGATCTGCCGTGCCCGCCCGAAGCGCAGGAGCGCGTCGCGGAAGCCCAGTGCGGCCGGGTCGAGGCCGAGCCACGGGATGACGCTGCCGATGCTCACGAAGGTGACCGGCGTGCCGCGGGTGCCGAAGCCGGGATCGTGGGCGAGCACCCGGTCCAGCACCTCGATCCCGAGGAAGCTCGACGAGGAATGGCCCACCACCACCACCTCGTCGGCCTCGCCCTCGGCGGCGCGGATGCGGGCCGCGAAGGCGTCGAGGCGGGGCGCCATTTCGGGCGCCGCGCCGGCCGCGTAGGCGTGGGTGAAGGCGGTGTCGTCCACGAGGTGGGAGACGTAGAGGGGCTTGCCGCGGGTCACCCGCATCAGTCCGGCCAGGATCGCGTAGGCCAGGGGCGGAATCGCCAGCAGGGACCAGGGGCGCAGCGCGTCCGGCGCCAGGGCGACGAGCCCCCCCGCCAGGGCGAGGCTGAGGCCGACCAGAGCCAGATAGATGAGATGCACGCCGAAGATCACCGTGGAGAAGCGCCAGCCCTCCCGGCGCAGATCGGTCGCGTAGCCCGAGCGCCACAGCCGCCAGAGCAGTGCCGGGACGCCCCGGAGGCGGGCCCAGCCGGATTGCGGGAAGCGCGCGCGGACGATGTCCTCCCAGCGCAGCAGGACAGTGCGGGTGTCGACACCGCGCGACTGCACGCTCCAGGCAAGAGCGAGCCCGTCGGCCGAGCGGACCGGATCGCCCACTGCGATCGCGGCACCGCGCCGGGACGCGGTGAGGCGGGCCTCGCGGCGGAAGAGGCCCCAGTAGACCTCGGGCTCCCGCGGGTCGAAGCCCGGCAGGTAGAACACGGTCCGGGAGGTCAGAATCGGAGAACGCGGCGGTCCTGATCGGGCTGCGGCTTCATCCGGGGCAGTCCGGGGCGGCGTATCGGTCACGGGTGCGGAAACGGAAATGACGGGTCCGATCGATTCGGTTGGGGGCGCCCTGCCTACACCAATCGCCCCAGCGCGTTGAGACGGCGGGCCTCATCTCATGCCGCTGGGGGATGGGACAGGAAGTCGGCGATCGCCGCCACGAACCGCTCGCCATAGGCCTCGCGCTTGCGCTCGCCGACCCCGTGTACGGTGCGCAGGGCCCAGAGATCGACGGGTTTCTGGCGGGCCATCTCGATCAGCGTGCGGTCGGGAAAGACCATGAAGGCCGCGATCCCCTCGGCCCGGGCCAGCGTTGCGCGCAGGCCGCGCAGGTGCTGGAACAGCGCCTCGTCGGTCTCCGACAGCGCGATCTCCCCGTCCTCGCGGGGCGCAGCGCGGCGGCGCTCGCGGGAGTCCGCCTTCGGTTCCGGGTCGGGGCGGAGCTGGACGGGCTCCCGTCCGTACAGGATCGCCTCGCCCTTCGCGGTCATCGACAGGCCGCCATAGCCGTCGGTATTCTCGGCGATGGCCCCGGCCGCGAAGAGCTGGCGCAGGATCGCCCGCCATGCCGCCACCGGCTTGTCGGCGCCGACCCCGAAGGTCTTCAGGCCCGCATGGCCGTTGCGGCGGATCGGCTCGCTCTCCTTGCCGTGGACCACGTCGCAGATATAGGCCGCGCCGAAGCGCTGCCCGGTGCGCACGATCGCCGAGAGGATCTTCTGGGCCGAGACCGTGCCGTCCACCAAGGTGACGCCGCCCCGGCACAGGTCGCAGCGGCCGCAGGGCTCGCTCGCCTCGCCGAAATAGCCGAGCAGCGATTGCCGCCGGCAGGTGGCGCCCTCGCACAGGGTGATCATCGCCTCGAGCTTGCGCCGCTCGACCCGGCGGCGCTCGTCGGAGATCTCCTTCTCGTCGATCTGGCGGCGGCGGAGCGCCATATCGTCGAGACCGTAGAGGGTGAGCGTATCGGCCGGCAGTCCGTCGCGCCCTGCGCGGCCGATCTCCTGATAGTAGCCCTCGACGTTGTTGGGCATGTCGGCGTGGCAGACGAAGCGCACGTCCGGCTTGTTGATGCCCATGCCGAAGGCGATCGTGGCGGTCATCACCACCCCGTCCTCCTGCAGGAACCGGTCCTGGTTGCGCATGCGCGTGCCCTGGTCGAGGCCGGCATGATAGGGCAGCGCGTCGAACCCGTCCTTCTTGAGGGTCTCGGCGAGCTGTTCGACGCGCTTGCGCGACGAGCAATAGATGATCCCGCTCTCAGACCGCCGGTGCTTCAGGAAGCGCTCGATCTGCCGGGCCGGGTTGTCCTTCGGCTGGAAGGTCAGCCGGATGTTCGGCCGGTCGAAGGAGTGGACGAAGATCTTTGGCGGCCGCCCCTGCGGGAACAGCCGCTCGGCGATCTCGGCGCGGGTCGCAGCATCGGCGGTGGCGGTCAGCGCCAGGGTCTGGATGTTGCCGAGCGCCGTGCGGGCGCGGGCGATCTCGCGGTATTCCGGCCGGAAATCGTGGCCCCATTGCGAGACGCAATGCGCCTCGTCGACGGCCAGCCGCCTTACGCCGGCCCCGCGCAGGGCCTCGATGCAGCCCTCCATCAGCAGGCGCTCGGGCGAGACGAACAGCAGCCGGAGTTCCCCCGAGCGCAGCATCCGCCAGGTCTCGCGCGAGTCGGATTCCGTCACGCTCGAGTTGAGGGTCGCGGCCTCGACACCGACGCTCTTCATCTGCTGCACCTGATCGTGCATCAGCGCGATCAGCGGCGAGACCACCACGGTCAGCCCCGGATCGACCAGAGCCGGGAGCTGGTAGGTCATCGACTTGCCCGAACCCGTCGGCATCACGGCGAACACGTCGGCGCCGTCGAGCACCGCGCCGATCACCTCGTCCTGGCCGGGCCGGAAATCCTCGTAGCCGAAGGTTTTTTTAAGCGCGGCGCGGGCCTCGTCGAGGCGGGTCATCGGGATCCTTGGTCGGGGTACGGGCCGCTTGCGGCGTCTGCGTGTAGACACTAACCTTTCTGTGTCTACACGGAGGTCACCATGCCGCTCAACATCCGCAGCGAAGAGGTGAATCGACTCGCCGAGACGCTGGCATTGAAGGCCGGCGTGAGCAAGACCGAGGCGGTGCGAATCGCGCTCGTGAACGAGTTGGGTCGCCGCGAGGAGTCGCTGGCTGATTTCCTCGCGAAGATCAAACCGCTCCAAGATAAGCTGGCAGCCTACCCGGCGACGGGGCTCAAGGCCGACAAGGCGTTCTACGACAGCCTCTACGAAGACTGATGTTTATCGATGCCTCGGCGATCGTCGCGATCCTGTGCCGAGAGGAGGGGTACAAACAGGTGGCGGATCGTCTTCGCCAAGCCCCACAGCGTTTGACGAGCGCCCTTGCCCTGTTCGAGGCCATCCTGGCGGTGGCCTGCATTCAGTCGGTGTCACCCGAAACTGCCGAGGGCATCGTGAACGGCTTCCGCGAGAAGGTCGATATCGCGCTGGTTTCCCTTGGCATCGCAGAAATCCGCATCGCCGTTGCTGCGCACGCCCGCTACGGCAAGGGCCGCCACCCGGCCCGCCTGAACCTCGGCGACTGCTTCGCCTATGCCTGTGCGCAGATGCACGGCGTCCCCCTGCTCTTCGTCGGCAACGATTTTCCGCAGACCGATATCCGCCCGGCCCTCCCCCGGCCGGTCGGCTGAGCAGGATACCCCGACCGCGGTCACATCCGGACCCGCCGCCTCCTACTTCGCCGCCCCGATCGTGACGCTCCCGGTTGCGGTCCGCCCGAAGCGCGCCGGGCGGTACATGTCCTCCACGGTGGCGCCCGGATGCACGTAGGTTCCCGGCGAGACCGCCCGCACCGTGTAGGCGACGGTGAAGAAGGCCGACTGGCTCGGGTCGCGGTCGTAGGCCGCCACGAACCGGTCGTCGCGGAACTCGGTATGGACCGGCTGCACCTCCGACTTGGCGAAGGCCAGCCCCTGGAGCACGTCGGCGTCCAGCAGCTTCGGGTTGTCGATCTCGAGCCCCGCCGGCAGGGGATCGACCAGCAGGAGGCGCGCGGCCTCCGCCTTAGCCTCGCTCACCTTCAGCACCACCACGAGCCGGTCGTTCTGGCGCAGGCCCGCCGCCGGATCGACCAGGCTGCCGTCGAGGCGATGATAGCTCCGCTCCACCGCGTAGCCCTGCGCGGCCGCCGGCTCCGGCGCCAGGGGATTGCCGTTGACGGTCACGGCCACCCGCACGGGGCCACGGCCGGTATTGACCAGCTGCACGCCCCGCTCCGCCAAGCGCGCCTCCCGGTAGACCCGCGCGAGAATCCCGGTCTGCGGTGCGCCGTCGAGGCTGAACGACAGGGCGTCCGCTTCCTTGGACAGGCTCTCGGCGGCGAGCACCATCCAGGCATTCTCCTGCGTGCTCGTCGCCCGCTCGGTCTGCTGCTCCTCGCCGAACACAGCGGCGACCGGGCCGAGGGCGCCCTGCGTCAGCCCGCTCTCGGCCGCCAGCGTGATCAGCCCGGCGCCGTCGCGCAGGCGGGAGCCGTAATCGGCCCGGTACTGGCCCTTGTCGCGCTCAGCCCGCAGCACGGTGAGCGCCGATTCCATCGCCCGGGCGGCCCGGCCGCGGTCGCCCAGCAGCGCCAGGGCGGCGGCGAGCTGCGCCCGCCCGAGCGCGGAGGAGAAGTCGGTGAGCTTGGTGTCGGCGAGGTAGCGCAGGTCGCCCATCACCGGGCGGCCGTTCCGGGCGAGCACGTAGGCCGCGTAGGCGAGGTCGGCGCCGCCGTTGCGCACCTCGGTGGCGTTGGCCACCGCGTTGCGCAGGTAGTCGAGCGCCTGGGCGAAGGCCTTCTGCGGCACCGCGAAGCCGCGCTCCCGGGCCCGCGTCAGGAAATCGGTCACGTAGGCGTCGAGCCACAGGTCGCTCGACCCCTGCACCGACCACAGGCCGAAATCGCCGCTCGAATCCTGGCGGGCGAGCAGGCGCTCGATCGACTCGCGCACCCGCTCGTCCGCGCCCGCGTCGAGGGCGAGTTTTTCCAGCGTGGCGAGCTTGTTGACGTAGAGCAGCGGCATCGCCCGGCTGACCACCTGCTCGGAGCAGCCATAGGGGTAGCGGTCGAGCGCCTGCAGCAGGGCCGCCACGTCGAGGCCCGGCAGGGGCGTGACCGAGAGCGAGACGCTGCCGGTCCCCGGCTGCAGGTCGGCGATGAGGTCCGATGTGAGCGTCAGCGCGGCCCCGGGGGCGAGGCTGCGCACGGAACGGCGCAGCAGGGTGCCGGTCCCGGGCGCGATCCCGAGGGCGAAGCTCTGGTTCAGTGGGGCTGTTAGGCCGGGGCCCGACAGGGCGAGGTCGAGCCGGGCCGTGCCCGGCCCCGCCGCGGTGAGCGGAATCGCGAACTGGCCCTTGGCGCCGGCCTCCAGCCGGAATGTCTGGCGCAGCGCAGAGGCGCCGACCACGACCGGCCCGCTCGGACTCAGATCGACCGTGTAGTCGCCCGCCTGACCCTCGACGTTGTCGAGGGCCACGAACAGGCGCGAGCGGTCGCCGGTATCGAGGAAGCGCGGCAGCGTGGCGGTGAGCACGACGGGATCGCGGATGATCACGTCGGCCTGGGCTTGGCCCACACGGCCGCCGCTCCAGGCGGTGACCATCACGCGGCCCGTGCCGTTGAAGGCGGGGATCGGGAAGGTGACGCTGGCGGTGCCGTCCGGCCCCACGGTCACGATTCCGGAATAGAGGGCGAGCGGCGCCTGGGTCGGCGGAGAATCGGCCAGTTCGCCGCCGCCCGCATCGCCGCCGGAGCGGATCGCGCCCACGGAGCCCTGCATGCCGTCGATCAGGTAGCCGTAGAGGTCGCGAAATTCCGGCCCGAGCGCCCTCTGGCCGAGGAAATACTGGGTCGGGTCCGGCGCGGCGTAGCGCGTGAGATTCAGGATCCCGACATCGACCAGCGCCACGGTAATCCGCGCCGCCTCGCCGGATTTCAGGCCGGTGAGCTGGATCGGCAGGGTCAGGTCCTGGCGCGGGCGCGCCCGTTCGGGCGCCTTCACGGCGACGCCGAGGTTGCGCGTCTCGCGGTCCACCGAGAACCATGCCAGACCCAGCGCCCGGCCCGGCAGGCGCTTGGCTGCCTGATCGAGGGGCCGGTAGGCGGTGGCGATCAGATAGGCGCCGGCCCCCCATTCGGCCTTCACCGGAACGCTCACCGTGGTGCCGCCCTCCGGCACGCTGACCTCCAGGGTCTCGTGCACCCGGTCGCTGACCACCATCAGGCTGGCCTGCCCCTTGAACTTCGGGCTGAGCTTGGCCCGGAGCGTGTCGCCGGCCGCGTAGGTGGGTTTGTCGAGGGTCAGGTCGAGGAGGTCCGGCGCGTCAGCGGTCTGGGATCCACCCCAGCCGACCTCGAAGCCGAGGCTGGCACTCGCCTCCGAGGCGCCCGGAACCGCGACATCCAGCCGGTAGCGGCCGAGCCCCACCGGGGCCTCGATCCGGCTGGAACCGCCGGCCCGGAGATCGACCGTACCGCTGGCCACGCGCTTGGTGGTCTTGACCGGCTCGAACGACCAGCGCCCGTCCGCCCGATACCATTGATAGGATTGATCGACCCGCGACAGGGTCCAGCTCACCCCCGGCCGGGCGAGGAGCGCGCCTTCAGGCGTCGCCAGCACCACGTCGAAACCCGCGATCCCACCGTCGTTCAGCTCCGTGAAACCCTTGCGCAGGGCCAGCACCGGGCCGGCCGGGAGGATCGGCAGCGTCAGGCTGCGCGACAGCGCCCTGCCGCCCGGCTCGCCGACCGCCAGGGTGATCTTGGCCTCCAGCGCCCGCAGCGCTGCCACCTGGGGCACCGGGACCGTCACGACGGCGCTGCCCTGCGCGCCCGTGGTCGCGTGCTCCTGAAGCTCCTGCGTGGCCGGCTCCACGGCCTCGTCGTCGAGGCCGATGCTGTAGCCGTCCAGCCCCTTGATGCCGCTCGTGGCCGCCGCCTGCACGGTGACGCTGCCCGACACGTCGAGATCCGCCCCCGGCGCGCCGTACAGATAGCGCGCGGCGACATCGACCTGCGCGGCCTCGCCCCGGTGGAGCGCCGCCTGCCGGGCCTTGAGGGTGACCTCCAGCCGCTCGGGGACGTAATCCTCCACGAGGAAGCTGGTCTCGCCGATCGGCGGCGCCTTCGGATCGGTATAGGCCGAGACGCGCCACGTGCCGTGCATCGCGCCCGACAGGAGCGGCAAGGGCAGCGCCCGTCCGCCGAGCCCCTGATCGGGCACCGAGACCCGCCGGTACTCGACGCCGTCCGGCCGCTTCACCACGAGGGTCAGCGGCAGATCCGGCACCGCCGCGCCGCCCGCATCGCGCAGCAATGCGGTGAGCTGGACGGTCTCGCCCGAGCGGTAGACCCCGCGCTCCGGGAACAGGTAGGCATCGAGCCCGCCGGTCTCGGGCCGTCCCTTCACGCCGCGGTCGGTGAGATCGAAGGCGCCGAGGTTGAGGTCGAGGAAGCCGTAATCGGTGCCCGCCTGGGCCACCACGAGGCTCGGCGCCAGACCGCCCTCCCCGCGGGCGAGCCCGGGATCGAAGGCGGCGTGGCCCTGTGCATCGGTGGTGCGCGTGCCCAGAACCTCGTTGTTGCGGGCGATCAGCCGGATCTCGGCGCCCGGCATCACCTGCGCGGAGGCGAGCGAGCGCAGGACCACGTGGACCCCGTCCCGCCCCTTCGTGGCGGTCAGCCCCAGGTCCGAGACCACGAACCACTGGGTCGCCTGCGTATCGTAGCCCTCGTCGTCCGCCGCGGCCGTGCCGGAGGGCCGGGCCAGCATCACGTAGATCCCGGGCTCCAGCTTGCCCACCGCCTGCAGGACCGGGAAGGCGGTAACCGCCTCCTGGTTCAGCTCGGCCTTGGCGGTATCGAGGGTGCCCTTCCAGACGCGCACGCCCTTCTCGGCCGCGATCGACCGGGCGGTGGCGCCGCTGAGCTGGCCCAAAAAGTCCTCGGAGCGCAGGGTCGGCAGCAGGCCGCGGTCGCCGATCCGCAGCACCTCGACATCGAGCTTGGCCGCGTTCACCGAGACCAGGGGCACGCCCGCCTGTCCGGTGCGGGGCAGGACGTAGTTGCGCCCGGTGACGCGCACCTGCGGGGCGCGATCGCGCACGTAGATCTCGTAATCGGCGGATTTGAGCAGGCTCTCGCCGACCGTGGAGGGCAGGCCCTGGCGCAGGACGATCGCGTAGCGCCCGCCGTGCTTGAGCCCGTCGACGCAGATCTGCGTGTCCTCGGCGGTCACGGCGGCCGCGCTCGTGCCCGACACGGCCACGTAGGGCGCGTAATCGGTCTTGGGCACCACGGCGTCCGAGAGGGTGAAGCAGGCCCGCGGGGCGGCCGCGTCGGAATCGACCTTGTAGCCGAGGATGCGGAAGCCGTGCTCGGCCCGCAGCCTGTCGTAGGTCTCCCGCACCGCGCCGTCGTCGGCCAGGGCGAGGCTCGCCGCGTAGGCCTCGAGGGCCGGGCGCCAGGATTCCCGCTCGGCCTCCGCGGCGCCGACCAGGGCCAGGGATGCCGCGGCGTCGAGGGCCGTACCGGAGCGCTCGTAGGCACGGTAGGCGGCTGCGATCGCCCGCTCGCGCAGCCGGGTCCGGCCTTTGTAATCGTTGTCGTCCAGGGTCTCGAACGCCGCGGCGGCCGCGCGGGCATAGGCCTGCCAGTTGCGGATATCGGCCGGGTCTGCAGCGGCCGCGGCGGCGAGCGGGGTGAGGGCCTGATCCGGCTTGCCGGCGGCGATCAGCGCCTGTCCGGCGGTGCGGGACTGGGCCGCCGGCCGGAGCGCCGTGCCGGCCTCGGCCTTGAGCGCCGCTTCGAGCCGCAGGGCCGTGCTGGCGAGATCGTCTCGAACGAAGGTTTTGGCGAACGGAGCGGGGGCGGTTGTGGCCAGCCGCGGGGCGGCGCGGGGCACGGCCGCATCCTGCGCCAGCGCCGGGCCGCCCGCCACCCATCCGAGCAGCGCCAGGGCACCCGCGAGCCGTCCGAGCCGCGCCATCAGCCTGTTCCCCACCTGCCGCGTTCCCGACGATTCGCGTCGGGATCGGTCGGGCGGGAGCCTAGCACCGGCGGCCCCCGCCGCAACGCACTGGCTGCGGTAGGCGTTAAGGAGACGGAACCGAACATTCGTAACAAACTCGCGCGGGTGAAGTTTACCACGGTCTTCTTGATTCAATATTTGGACGCGATAGGGTGCTCCGACCTAAGGTTGATGTAATGGGGTCCGTCGGTGGACAGTAAGATTGCGGCGCGTTGTTTTACTGTCTCAGCACCCGAGCGGGGCGGCAGAGATTTTCCTGGTCTGCTTTTAGAAGCAATTTGCTTACCTCAGCCGGGTGACAGAGAAAGTCAAGTCAATAGGGGGGGGTAACGCTAAGACTGGAACGCTGCACTCAAGTTGGCAATAGTCTTCATGGCGAGTTCTGTAGGAAGCAGACATCCAACATTCCTCCCGCGGCAAATGACGCCGGTCTTGCACCGATTGCTATGGCGCGCGGGCACGGCATTGGGCATGTGGCGGCGTTCCTATACCACATTCCTACCCGGACATTAATGCTTCAGAGCAATCGACAGTGTGCTACTTCTTCCAGGATTTCTACTTACATCGGTATACGGTCTCCCGGTTCAATATTTAACATATCTCCAATAATACATCCCGACATGTTGAGCCGAATACGCGGCAAACCCCTCCGCAGAATGCGCGTGCGATTCGCGTCGCCTGAGAACCTTGAAACGCTTGAGCGGGCGGGGGTAGCAGCGGGGCGAGTTGCCCGCGAAGCGGCCGAAGCCTACGACGCACACACGATTGAGATCATTCTCTCGGCAAATTTTGAGAGCCGATCCTCAACCTTGAATGGTCGCGCAGCAGGGGCGCTGCGCCGCATTCTCCAACACGGGGATGTGTCCCATTTGGAGGTCAAGACGCTGGATGACGACGGCGTTGAGGACGTGGACCTCTTAGACGAGCGCCTAAAATGCGACGAGGTTCTAGACTTTCCTGAGGGGAATCCCGACGGCCATTACAATGCACGACGCGCATGGCTTGAAGAGAAATTCAATGATATGCTTCCTACGATAAGGCAGATGCAGCAACGGCCTTGAAATGGCAACGTTGATCGAAAGAATTGAGTACCGCTGGGAACAATCGTACCCTCTGTTGCTGGGGGTAACGATTGCGCCCTTGTGCGCTTGGTATATCCCTGTAATTTTCCCTGCTATGGTCAAGGCAGGGTGGAAAACAGAAAATATATATTCCTCTGCATTTAATATTTCTACAGTGGCAACGCCGTTCCTATTTACATTCTACACAATTTTTGTGACCACCGAAACGGGCTTCATCGGGCGCATGAAGAGGGCCAACGCTTATCGTATGACGGTTAACTACACCGTTAGGGCGATGTGGCTGGGCGCGTTGCTTAGTGTGGCATCTCTGCCCTTTATCATCGTGTCTCCCGCGCCGGACGCATACAGCGACCCATGGACATGGGCTGTGGCCGGATGGTCTGGCCTAACCGTCGCGACCGTCTCTGCCTTCCTACGAGCCTGCCGACAGTTCGGCATATTCATCTCCGTCCACGCGGAGCGTTAGCGCACTCTAAAAGATGCCTAACGTCGCCACCAGTGATGGCATCCGCCATCGCGTTGGTGCATTTGCTCCATAAAGCCGCAACGCGCCGGGCCGGCGTCGGGCGGCTGCTCCGCTCAGAATGCCTTCAGCACCTGCTCGGTGTGCTCGACGGAGACGGGCCCGGCGAAGCAGTGCGAAACCAGGGCGCGGTAATCCTGCCAGGGCTGCGAGCCGGTGAAGTCCTTGGTATGGGCTTCCAGCGTGTCCCAGTGGATCAGCAGCCGGTAGCGCTGCGGGTGCTCGATCGAGCGCCGCACCTCGAAATGCCGGCAGCCCTTGGCCTCCTTGAAGATCGCCGAAGCCTTCGTGATGCCGGCCTCGAAGTCGGCTTCCATCCCGGGCTTGATCTCGATCTGCGCGATCTCGAGGATCATGGGTGACGTCCCTCTCTCAGGTTCGAAGGGGGCGGCCGAGCTTGGCCGCCAGGATGCGCTGTGGACTTAAACTGGGGTCGGCCTGGGCGGTGACCGGCAGGTAGGCGGTCTGCTCCAGCATGTAGCGGCCGCCCATGGCCCCGTGCATCACGAGGTCCGAGAAGGTCACCCAGGTCGCGCCGGGGCGGAACTCCACGTCGGCCTGGGGGGCCGAGGCCTGATAGGCTTCGTCCTGCTTGAGCGCGTCGTGCAGGTGCAGCATCAGGTGGTCGTATTCGGAGCGCTTGGCCTTGGTGACGCGCAACGTCGCCAGAAGACGCGCCGAGAGCGCCGAATAACCGGGGAGCCGCGGCAGGAATTTCTCCGCCATCGACCCGAAATCCTCGCCGACCCGCCAGCGGCGCGGCTCCCCGGCCGGGTTGATGTTGCGAAACACCCGCAGGATCCGCTTCTCGCCGATCGGGTTCGACGGGAAGGCGTCGACGTGCAGCCGCGTGTCGTCGCGCCGCCAGCTCAGCTTGCGTCGGTCCACGTCGAAGGGGCGATACGAGGTGCCGGCGAGGCTCACCCGATCGGCATAGTCGGGCAGGTAGGTGCCGATCAGGTCCCGGGCGAAGGCGCGGTAGCGGATCAGGAGCTGACGCAGGGCCTCCTGCTCCTCCGGGCTGCCGGCCGCCCCGCGCAAATGCGCCGCCTCGCCGCGGATGTTGACGTTCTTGGCCGTGCCGTCCGCGAAGGGGCGCTCCGTGAAGCGGCGCTCGAACTCCGTGAACGGGAACGGCAGGTCGGGAAACAGCAGCACCGCCCCGGCCTCCAACTCGCGAGCCAGGGAGCCGGGCGTCTCGCCGGGGGCGATTGTGCGGATCGGACTGATCATCGTGCCGGGCTGGCCCTGCCGTCTCGGATGCCGGCCCCCTGTAACCGAGCGCCCGCGGCGAGGCCAGAGCCTGCATTTCCGGTGGATGACCGCACGGCATCCGGTAGGCCGGCCCGGCGCGGCTTGCGCAACCCGGTCGTTCCCGGCACGTTCTCCACAACATGACCGGCCCAAGTGCCCGGCGGAGGATGGCGCCGATGGCGACCCTGAAGGAATTCGAGGAAGCCCTGCGCGAGCATGGCATGAACATGGCGCTGGCGCTGCTGGAGCGCCTGCGCGAGCGCGACCGCGCGACCCGGACGGTCAAGCCCGCCCGGCGGCTCACGGGCCAGAAGATGACCCCGGAACTCGCCCGGGCGATCCTGGACCTGCACGCCAGCACCGGCATGACCCAGCAGGAGATCGCCTTCAAGGTCGGGGTGAATCAGGGCCGGGTGAACGAGGTGATCAAGCGCGGCAAGTGGCTGTCCGACGATCCGAGCGCCCCCGAGGCGGTGGCCCGGGACAAGGCGGTGGCGCGGATGCGCGGCGATCCGAAGCCGAGGAAGCCGCCCGTCGCGCGGGCTACCGCCAGCCGTCCGAAGGAGCGCAAGGCGGCGCCGCCGAAGGCGCGCAACCAGGGGCAGCTGGCGCTGGGGGATTTGTAAGGGTCCGCTGCGGGACCTGTCCCGTCTTTGCGAGCGGAGCGAAGCAATCCAGCCGCGCCACGCTCACCGATGTCGCGCTGCCCTGGGTGGCTTCGCGCCGCTCGCAAAGACGCAGAGGCATCGTGCAGGTGGCGGCCCTTCCCGAAGCGAAGGTCTCCGAGCGGTGGAGACCCTCCCGGATCCCCGATCCGCGCCCTCACCCCGCCGGGGCGAAATGCCCCCGGTAGCGGGCGCCGATCACCGCCACCGGCAGCGTCACGAACACGTCGGTCGTGCCGAACTGCCGGTCGATCACCGCGCCGTCGCCGAAGGTCGCGCCGAGGCGCAGGTAGCCCTTGATCAGCGGCGGCAGGCTCTGCAGGGCGGCCTTCGGATCCACCGCCTCCTTCGGCAGCCGGTCCATCGCCACCGCGCGCTCCGGCAGCGGGCGGACCCGCCAGCCTTCCGGGGCGCGGGCATGGTGGTGCAGGAAGGCGAGCGGCAGGGCCAGCCGGTCCGGATCGGTGCCCTCCAGGCTGGCGCAGCCGATCAGCGCGTCGATCCGGTGGTGCAGGACGTAGGCGTAGATCCCCTGCCACAGCAGTTCGACGGTGCGCTTGCCCCGGTAGGGCTTGAGCACGCAGGAACGGCCCAATTCCAGGATCCGCCGGTGCCCCTGGGCGGCGAGCAGCGGCGCGAGGTCGTACTCGCTCTCGGAATAGAAGCCCGCATGGCGCTCGGCCACCTCGCTGCGCAGCAGGCGGTAGGTCCCGACCACCTTCGGCCGGGGCTTGGCGAAGGGCTTCTTCCGCTTCGGCGGGGTGTGGTCGAGGACGAGGAGATGGTCGCAGAGCGCGTCGTAGCCGTCGGCGTCCCGACGCGACAGGGTGGCGAGCCCGGAGGGCACCGCCGACATCTCCTCGTAGAACACCTTGAAGCGCAGGCGCTGCGCCCGGCGGATCTCGGACTTCTTCGTCGCCAGCCGCACTTCCAGATTGCCGATCCGGCCGAGGCTGCGCCCCTCGAACGGCTCGGGCAGCCGGATCGCCTGCTCGGCCGAGAGCACGTCGGCGATGCCGGTCGGGCCGCCCGCAGGGGCCCGGAGATGCGCGTGGCGGCGGCGCAGCTTCGCGATCGGCGCGCCGACGCCCCATTGCACGCCCTTGTGCCACCCGGCACCGAGCGCGCTGTAGGCTCCGCGGGCGAGATTGGCGACCATGATCCGGTTTGCTCCCGGTGCGCGTCGTGCGCCGCTCCTCTGGAAGCAGAGCACGGCGTGGATACGCCATTATGACAGCCGCCATACGAAAGCGCCCCGGCGGGGGACCGGGGCGCTCTTACAAAGCCGCGCGTTCGGGCGCGGTCAGGCGGCCTGCTGGACCGCGTCCGGCCGGACGTCACCCTCGATCACCGGGGCGCTGGCGCGGCCCGCCGTGGCGATCTGGATGCGGCGCGGCTTCTTCGCCTCCGGAACCTCGCGGACGAGGTCGATGTGGAGAAGGCCGTTCTCCAGCGCCGCACCCGTCACCTGGACGTGGTCGGCGAGTTGGAAGCGGCGCTCGAAGGTGCGGGCCGCGATGCCCTGGTGCAGGAATTCCGACTTGGTCTCGGACTTGCGCTCGCCCTTCAGCGTGAGCGCGTTCTCCCGCACCTCGATCGACAGGTCGGCCTCGGTGAAGCCGGCGACCGCGACGGTGATGCGGTAGGCGTTCTCGCCGGTCCGCTCGATGTTGTAGGGCGGGTAGGTGGGCGCAGCCTCGGCGCTGGCGAACTGGTCGAGCGCGGAAAACAGCCGGTCGAAGCCGACGGTCGAACGGTAGAGGGGCGCGAGATCGAACTGACGCATGACATATCCTCGTGTGAGCAACATGCAATTCCGGTCCGCCCCGAGGGGCCGGACCCGTCTTCCGTGCCGCCGAATGGCCGGCACAGACGAGATATCGGAGGGGGAAAATCGCGGTTCAAGACCCCGGGACGGAGGGAAAATCGAGATTTTTTCGCTACGCTCCGGCGGTGCATGAGGAGGGGCGATGAAGCGGTTCGAGCGAAAGGCCGGGGGTGAGCCGCTGCTCACCCTGCGCGACACGCCCGACAATCCGGTCCCGCCTGGCGGCACCCTGATCGCGGTGGGCACGCGCGACGATTGCACCCTGCGGGCGGCCTACTGGCCATCCGGCACGCGCACCTGCCGGGGCACGGTCTGCCTGCTCCAGGGGCGGGCCGAGTTCATCGAGAAGTATTACGAGACGATCCGCGATCTGCGCACCCGCGGCTTCGCGGTGGTCGCCTTCGACTGGCGCGGACAGGGCGAGTCGGACCGGCGGGTGGACGACACCCACAAGGGCCACGTCGCCCGGTTCGACGATTACCGGCTCGACCTGCGGGCCGTCGCCGAAACCGTGCTGATGCCGCTGATGCCGGAGCCCCATGTCGGGCTGGCCCACTCGATGGGCGGATGCGTCGCGCTGCTCGGGGCGCTCGACGGCTGGCTGCCGTTCCGGCGTCTCGTGACGGTGGCGCCGATGCTGTCGATCCGGATGATCCGCTGGCCGGCCGGGGCATCCCTGCTGTCCCAGGGCCTGCACCGGCTCGGGCTCGGGAGCCGCTACATCCCGTTCGGCAAGCCGGTCTCGATCGCCACCAACCCCTATCCCGGCAACCGCCTGACGCGGGATCCCGTCCGCTACGCCCGCAACGCCGCGGCGGCCCGGCAGGTCGGCGCCGGCGCGGTCGGCGATCCGACGATCGCGTGGCTCGCCGAGTCGTTCCGGGCGATGGCGCGCCTGCGCGATCCGCGCGCCGCGCCGCGCATCACCCTGCCGACCCTGATCGTCGCCGCAGGCGCCGACCCGGTCTGCGGAACCCCCGACACCGAGCGCTTCGCCGCGCGGCTCAAGGCCGGCCACATCCTGGTCCTGCCGGATTCCCGGCACGAGATCCTGTCCGAGCGCGACGCGATCCGGCAGGATTTCTGGGCGGCCTTCGAGGCGTTCGTGCCGGGCTCGCCCCTGCCCTCCCACGCGGAGGTCGCCACGCACGCCACCGCGGTGCCGGTGGCCTGACGCGTATTGGGGATTCAAATGGGCGAGCCCTTTTGCGGGTTCAGGGCAAAGCCTTGATGGGTTCGGGCAAAGCCCGACATCGGGGTTTCACCCCGATACCCCGCCAAAGGGCAGAGCCCTTTGGGATCCCGGACGCTTCAGCCGCCGAGATCCGGGTCGATGTCGCGGGGGCGGACGAACCGGTCCAGACGCCCCTGGCCGGGGGCGATCTCGGCCCAGTGATCCGTGTCGAAATCGATCACCACATAGGCGGCGGTGGGAAATTCGAGCGCCAAGCGGTTGCGCACGGCGCGCGGGCCCTCCCCGGCGAGGTCCGAAGCCAGATCGCCCAGGCCCGGATTGTGGCCGACGACGATCACCGTGGCGGCGCTGTCGGGCGCCGACTGGATCACCGTCAGAACTTGATGCGCGGTAGCCTCGTAGATCTCGCGCTGCCAGCGGGTCTCGGGATCGCCGAGCGTGGCCGCCATCGCCTCCCAGGTCTCCCGGGTGCGCTGGGCCGTCGAGACCAGGGCAAGGTCCGGCCGCACACCCTCCTCGGCGAGACGGGTCCCCACGGCCGGCGCGGCCCGCCGACCCCGGTCGTTGAGCGGTCGGCCGTGATCGGCGACGCCCGCCGGGCGGTCCGACTTGGCGTGCCGCAACAGGATCAGCCTGCGCATGACGTCAGCCCCTGCAAGAATTTCGGACCGGCCTCGCGGTCTCGGGATGCCGGTTAGCCGAAAGCATGGCGCGCGTCAGCCGCCCCGCTGCTCGCGCCGCATCATGAAGGCGAGCTTCTCGAACAGGCTGACATCCTGCTCGTTCTTCAGGAGCGCCCCGTGGAGCGGCGGGATCAGCTTGCGGCCGTCCTGCTCGCGCAGGGTCTCGGGGGCGATGTCCTCGGAGACGAGGAGCTTCAGCCAGTCGAGCAGCTCGGAGGTCGAAGGCTTCTTCTTGAGGCCCGGCACCTCGCGCATCGCCAGGAAGGTCCGCAGGGCCTCCTCGACGAGGCGGTGCTTGATGCCCGGATAATGCACGTCGACGATCCGCTGCAGCGTCTCGGCGTCGGGGAACGTGATGTAGTGGAAGAAACAGCGGCGCAGGAACGCGTCCGGCAATTCCTTCTCGTTGTTCGACGTGATGATCACGATCGGCCGCCGCACGGCTTTGACGGTCTCGCCGGTCTCGTAGACGTGGAACTCCATCCGATCGAGTTCGGTGAGCAGGTCGTTGGGGAACTCGATATCGGCCTTGTCGATCTCGTCGATCAGCAGGACCGGGCGCTCGGGCGCCGTGAACGCCTCCCAGAGCTTGCCGCGCCGGATGTAGTTGGCGATGTCCGAGACCTTTGGGTCGCCGAGCTGGGAGTCCCGCAGCCGCGAGACCGCGTCGTACTCGTAGAGCCCCTGCTGCGCCTTGGTGGTGGACTTGATGTTCCAGACGATCAGCTGCGCGTTCAACCCCTTGGCGATCTCCTCGGCCAGCACGGTCTTGCCGGTGCCGGGCTCGCCCTTCACGAGGAGCGGCCGTTCGAGCACCACGGCGGCGTTGACCGCTGCCGTGAGGTCGGGGGTCGCGACGTAGGACTCGGTGCCGGAAAAGCGCATCGCGGTCTCGGTGAAGTGGGTTTAGGAGAACGGGTAACGCGGGGTGCGGGCCGGCCGCAAGCGCCACCCCTTTCCCGGGCGCGTGGAGCGCCAGCGGAACGCGACCCGGAATCCAGCGCAGGACGTCGCGCCGCGTCCCTCCGGATCGAACGGAGCCGCTGGCGCGGGGCTTTTCGTGCTGGATCCCGGATCACCCTCCGCTGCGTTCCAGGCGTCCGGGAAAGGGGTGCGGTTGACTGGCCCGCCTCAGCCCTTCTCGTGCCAGACGCAGTTCCGGGCCAGGATCTCCAGGTTCACGTCCGATTTCTGCGGCTGCGGCAGGGTCTTGCCGTCCATGGCGAGGTCGATCTTGATCTCGACCTGACCCTTCGCCTCGGCCGTGCGGCGGGAGAAGTAGCAGTATTGCTGGTAGGGCTGGTCGGCGTTGTCCTTGAAGTTCCAGCCGGTCACGATCTGCCCGTCGAGATAGGGGACCTGCTTGAACACCGTGAAGGTCGTGTTCACCGCAGCCTTCGAGGCCGGGGCGGCGTCACTGCCGAGCTGCGCCCGGGTGGGGGTCGGCGTGCCGGTGGCGGCCTTGGGCAGACCTTCGAGCTTGAGCGTGTTGTCGGTGAGCGTGACCTCGCCCTTCGTCTTGAGCGTCACGTCCGAGAGCGCGGCCTGCATGGCGGAGGCGATCTTCTCCGCCGCCGTGTCGAACTGGTTGAGCGTGGCCCAGCCATAGGCCGCCGCGCCGACGCCGATGCCCGCGAGGCACAGGAAGGCGCCGAAGCCCAAGGCCCGGAACAGGAAGGCCCGGGCCGCGACGTAGCTCGAATCCGCCCGCAGGCGGGAGTTCACCTGCTGGGCGAGGGCGACGTTCTCGGGGGTTCCGCCGGCGACGTAGTTCATGCGCCCGCTCCCGCGGCTGGCAGGGTCTGGCCCGGACCGTTCTGTCCGGGCAGGGCCTGCTGGCCCGGAACCGGCCGGTTCATCGGGATGACCGCCCCGGAGGCATTGGCCGCCCGGGGCAGGATCGGCTCAGGGTTCGAGCGCAGGGCGTCGGCGATCGCGTCCAGCATGTAGGGGGCGGCCTCCGGGTTCACGGCGGCGCCGAGGTCGTCCTCGTCCATGAAGGTCCGGCGGGTCGAGACCGCGCAGAGCGCCAGGATCGTCGACGCGAAGGCGGCGCAGATGGCCGGCACGAACACGAAGATCCGCAGGAAGGCGTGGACCTGGCTCTCGGTCACGTCGATCGGATCGACGCCGTACACCATGGCGGTGAAGGAGTGCAGCTGCGAGCGGTTGACCGCGTTGCGGTAGCCCTGCTCGGCATCGGCCACCCGCCGGTCGGCGGCACCCGGATCGAGCTCCGTCCGTGCCTTGCGGGCGTCCTCGAGGTTCTTGACCAGGGCGGCGCGGTCGGCCGACGCCTTGGTGACCCCAGCCGACAGGGCGGCGACCCGCGGGTCGGCGAGGCATTTCAGGTTCTGGTACTTCCGGCCCTTGCTGTTGGTGCCGAAGACCCGCTCGCAGCGCTGGGCCGGCAGGCCGGCGAGTTGCTGGGCGTTGTCGGCGGCGCGCTTCTCGATCTGGTCGAGTTCGGCCGTGTACTGGGCGACGCGCTCGTCCGCCGCCTTGATCCGGTCGCCGATCGTGGCGCGGTCGGCCTGGGCGTCCTTGAGCGCGGTCTTGGCCTTGGCGGCCTCCATCAGCCGGGGATGGAACATCATCTCGCCGAGCTGGGACACCGACTTGGTGGTCACGCCGGCTGCGAAGATGATGCCGAGCACCGCCAGCCCGCGCACGAAATGCGAGCGCTGTGTGCGGGCCAGGATGCCCAGCGGCACCCGGCACAGCTCCACGGCGGCGTAGACCATGGGGGCCAGCAGCATGAAGTAGAAGGCGTGCCAGTCGCCGTCGCTGTAGACGCCCGCGAACAGCCACGCGCCCCAGAGCGAGGCGCCGATCACCATGAACTCGACGAGGTACGCGATCGCCACGTAGCCCCATTTGACGCGGTAGCCCCGATCGACGTGACGCTGATGGCGCCAGCGGTCCGATTCGAGCCTCCATTCGCGCTCCTCGCGCTTGCGGTCGCGGTTGGGGGGCGCTTTGGGACCGGCAAAGATCGATTTGATGGAGATCATCGGCCTCAACACATCCATCGGGTCCGGTCCCGGGCACAGCCAGCCGAGTTTAACCCCGGTTTAACTCCTGCGTGTATGCGCGCATTGTGCCGATTTTAGGCCGCCGCGCACGCCTGCACTGTACGATACCGGGCCCGCCGCCCGGGTGGCGGAAATGTCTCACCCGGTTCATGTATCCGCCTTGTGTCGCAGCACACCTGGCCCGGGCCGGAATTCGTTTGCTCCCCGTCGGTCAGGGACCCATGATCGCGAAGCCGTGATCGGCACCCCCGCCGCCGCCAGAGACGAGGTTCGATCCGACGCCGATGCCAGAGGTCCATCCGGGTTCCTATAAGGAAGCGATTCTGTTCCTCGTCACAGCGGGGATCGTGGTGCCGCTGTTCCACCGCCTGCGGATCTCGCCGGTGCTCGGATTCATCGGCGCCGGCGCCCTGCTCGGACCCTACGGCCTCGGCCGTCTGGCGGAGGCCTATCCCTTCGTCCACCTGTTCACCATCGGCAACCGGGCCGAGATCTCCCACCTCGCCGAGTTCGGCGTGATCTTCCTGATGTTCATGATCGGGATCGAGCTGTCCTGGGAGCGCCTGAGGACCCTGCGGCGGCTGGTCTTCGGCCTGGGGTCGCTGCAGGTCGGCTGCTCCACGCTGATCCTGGCGATGATCCTCTACGGGCTCAATGTGCCGCTGGTCGGCGCCGCGATCGTGGGGATCGGGCTCGCGCTCTCCTCCACCGCGGTGGTGCTGCCGGTCCTGGCCGAGCAGAAGCGGCTCAACGCGCCCACCGGGCGCACGAGCTTCGCGGTGCTGCTGTTCCAGGATCTGGCGGTGGCGCCGGCCCTGTTCGCCATCGCGGTGCTCGGCCGCGACGACGGGGGCGACAAGGGCTGGGCGCTGGCCATGGCGCTGGGCCAGGCGGCGGTCGCGCTGGTGCTGATCGTGATCGCGGGCCGCCTCGCCCTGCGCCCGCTGTTCCAGCTCGTGGCACGCACGCGCTCGACCGAGCTGTTCATGGCGGCCTGCCTGCTGGTGATCGTCGGCACGGCGCTGACTGCGGCGGCGAGCGGGTTGTCGATGACGCTCGGCGCCTTCGTGGCCGGCCTGCTGCTGGCCGAGACCGAGTACCGCCGGGCGATCGAGGCGACGATCGACCCGTTCAAGGGCCTGCTGCTCGGCGTGTTCTTCGTCTCGGTGGGGATGAACCTCGATCCGGCCCAGCTCATGGCGACGCCGGGCGCGATCCTGGGTCTCGCCCTGGCGCTGGTCGCCATCAAGGGGGCCGTGGTGGTGATGGCGGCGCCGGTGATGAAGATCCCCCGGCCGGTGGCGATCGAGACGGCGTTGCTGCTCGGGCCGGGCGGGGAATTCGCCTACGTGCTGATCGGCGGCGCCATGGCCACCGGGCTGGTCCCCGAGGAGGTCGGGGCCGCCGCCCTGGTGGTGACCACCGTCACGATGATCATGATCCCGGCGCTCGCGGCGGTCGGCCGGCGGCTCAAGCAGCGGGCGACCGCCCAGGCCCAGGCCGCCGCGGGCGCGCAGACGCCGCTGCCCGAGCGCGTCGAGAACCGGGTGATCGTCGCGGGCTTCGGCCGTGTCGGCCGGCAGGTCGGCGAGATGCTGGAGAAGCACAAGATCCCGTATCTCGCCCTCGATTCGGACCCCGCCCGGGTCGCCGAGCAGCGCCGCACCGGGAAGCCGGTCTATTTCGGCGATTCCGGCAACACCGAGATCCTGCGCCACTGCGACATCGCCTCGGCGCGCGCCCTGGTGGTGACGCTCGACAGCCCCCGGGCGGTCGAGGCGGCGGTGACGGCGGCCCGCGCCGAGCGGCCGGACCTGACCATCGTGGCCCGGGCCCGCGACGCCCGCCACGCCACGGCGCTCTACGAACTCGGCGTCGACGACGCGGTGCCGGAGACGATCGAGGCCTCGCTGCAATTGTCCGAGGCGGTGCTGGTCGATGTCGGCGTGCCGATGGGGCTCGTCATCGCGTCGATCCACGAGCGGCGGGACGAGTACCGCGCCCTGCTCAAGAAGCGCGAGAACGAGGCCAAGCCGATCTTCCGGGCCCGGCGTACCGTGGGCAAGACCCTGGGCAAGCCGCCGGTCAAGCGGGAGCCGGAGCCCCAGGCGGCGGCTCGTCAAGAGGCCGCGGCTGGCCAGGAGGCATGAGCCGCATCCGGTAAACCGCGACCGGGACGGCGCGATAAGAAGTCACTGCGGGGGCTTCGTCTCCTTCGCGACGGTCGAACGCCACCGCTCGGATCCACGTTTGAAATTCGGCGCCATGTCCCGCGGCGGATCGGCGTCCCGCGGC